>CAZXHW010000645.1:0-5098 GCA_964639915.1 uncultured Heliomicrobium sp. | reverse complement strand
GCAAACCACCCATAAACGGCTTCGCGGCTTTGCTGGTTGTAATTGTGCGGCGCATTCATCTGAACGGCTGTCAGGTTCTTCTCGGCTCCGAACAAACGGTAAATGCTGCGAACGGCAGGGAATTCCGAAGTCATTGTATTTTTGGTCCAGTCGCCGGTCGCCGAAACCATCATCATCGGGCGCGGGGCCATCAGTGAAGCAAGCTCGACATTATTGGTGTCAATTCGCAGGTTTGGCGCGTTTTCGCACAAACTGCCGCCCTGCATCAAAAACGAAACCATATTCACCGGCGCTGACAAGTTGATTCGTTCATCAACAGCCGTCAACAGAAAGGTCTGTGTGCCTCCGCCGGATTCTCCTGTGCAAGCAATCCTTGAAGCGTCTACTTCCGGCAGCGACGTCAAAAAATCCACGACTCGAATGCTGTTCCAGAGCTGAAGCCCCAGCAGATTGATTCCCCATAAAGCTTCAACACCCGTTGCGTTATGGTCGGCAAAGCGATGAGTGATCGTCGAACTGTCGTTGTATCCCACCATGTCGTAACTGAACGCCACATAACCCTGCCGGGCAAAACTAATCGCGCGCGCTGGACCAGAATGGTTTGGCTGGTTTTCCAATCGCCCATAAGCCCAATGTCCGTGCGGGCATAAAACCGCTGGCAGCTTCCCAGTTGCATTCTTTGGCCGATACAGATTTCCGGTGACGTAAAAGCCGGGATAGCTTTCAAAGTAGACTTTCTCGACCGTGTGGTCTCCACGATCCAGCTTGCCGAAAATGACTGCTTTGATTGGCTCTTTGGCAGGCATTGGCCACAAACCGGCGCTGACCAAAATCTGCTGTCGCAATTCAGCAGCCCGAGCCAGCCAGGCTTCTTTGGTTTTGTATTCGGGGAGCGAATACGTCAGATCAAGGTGGCGAATTTCACGGCGGCTGTCAGTGGCAGGAATTTCTTGCCCAAAACTTTGAACCGAAAAGAAGGATAGGAAAAGAAATAACGCGGCAAACAATCGGGTGTTTATGTTCATCGTTTTATTCGAGCCTGTAGCGGCAAGTTTCATTCTGACGATTGATCGGATGATGAATCGCCGGTCGAATTTTGAGCGATTTGTCCGGCAGCATCTTCGCCAAGACGGTCACGCAAGAACTTGACCGAGTTCTGGTATGCGTCATCAACCTGTTTTTTCCGGTAACTCTCAAACTCCACCCATCTATCGTTGACCAATACCTCGATCGTTCCTGTATTCGGGTTTTCTCGTGTCTGAAAAGACATCAAACGGCTCCTAATTTGTTTTTCTTTGGTCTAATCAACTGTAATAGGGAAGCTCATTATCTTCTGTAGGAGGAAATTTTCCAAATTGAGGAATGTGTAGCTTTTTTGAGCAAATTATTAAGCTACAGGTAGGACTATTGGTAAACGTGGTAAGAAATTTATTCGCACAAGACCTTGCACCACATTGTCTGATGGGGTAAATTCCTACCGGCTTCTGTTAAAAAGAGATGTTTCGCCTTACATTTTGCGGCGTTTGCCTAAAAAAATATACCCTTGCATCGTCGCCCACCTCACATTGCGAAACTTTTTCTTGAAAAGAACTGATGCTGAGCGGGAATTTCATTGTTGGCTCAACATTACGCATTGCTAACTGCGAGGCAAAGCGTTCCCCATTGAAACTGGCCAACACTCAATACCAAAACGAACAACTAGGCTTACGATTATTCGTCAAAGTAAGTAACGTGTCTTACTTGGCAGGATTCTGCTTTGCGGGACTGAACAGGTTCCAGCAAGTCTGATGAATTCGGCCAGCGTGTACTTATGACGAAGGATCGCTTAATCAGCAAATTACTGAACTTTTTGCGGAGTTGCGAATGTTCCCCCAAAAGATTTCTGCGAAAGTTCGGGAGCTGACTGCTGAGCACACACACATAGACAGACGAACATTGTTTATTAAGCTTTGTCGCTATCGGGCTCTGTTAAACAAGAGTCTGTCTTTAACTTCAATCATCTTGTTGGCAAGCTGGGTATATTCAGCCAACGGGATTGGAGCTTCAGCAGCCAGTTACTCGAATCAATCCCTGCCACAAAATGCGGCAATACTTACAATTGGTGATGTAGTCGAACGCGAACTTGTCGGTACTGCAACACATCGTTACCAGTTTTCTCTTCAGGCAGGACACTATTTGCGTCTAAGTGTAGAGCAAAAGGAGTTGGCTATTGTTACGACTCTTTTTGACAGCAACGGTGCCAGGCTGATTGAGGCCGATTACGTTGGAAAGGAAAATGTATCGGTGATCGCTCCGTTGGCAGAAGGCAAACCTTCTGACTATCACGTCGAAGTTCGTGCGCGCCTTAAGGGCAATCAATCAGGTCCGATGGGACGTTATGTCATCAAAATTGAAGAACAACGTCCAGCGACAGTTCGGGATGAGGATCGCGTAAAAGCGGAACGAATGGTTGCCGACGCGACGCAAAAGAACAGCCATCGCGACCAGGCCAGGAAAGCCATCGAACAATATCGCGCATCGTTGCAACTTTGGCGCACGCCGCCAGCACAGCGAGACGACAGGTTGGAAGAAGCGCGAACTCTGTACCTGTTGGCGTTGAGACAGCAGGATATGGGTGAAAACCAGGCGGCATTGGAAAGTTATTTGCAGGCACTGGAAATCAGCCACCAGGAATTTGATACGCAGCGCGAATGCCTGACGCTTTCTTCATTGGGGACGCTTTATGTCACGTTGGGCGACAAACGAAAAGCAATTGATTGTTATCACACAGCGCTCAAGCTCAATCAGATTCATCGTGACAAAGCAATCGAAGCCAGCATACAGATCAACCTGGGAATTGTGTACAAAGCCCTGGGGGAAAATGCAAAAGCGATGGAGTTTTACCAGCTTGCGCTCACTGGTTCGCGTGCGCTGGGCGACCAGGAACTGGAAGCCAGTGTGTTAACCAATCTGGCAAGACTCCATGATTTGACTGGCGATAAACCAACCGCGATCAATTATTACATGCAGGTGCTACCGCTGTGGCGTTCTCTGGCCGATTGCAACGGCGAAGCCGTGACATTGAAAAATCTGGGCGCGTTGCATGAATCCACCGGCCGTAAAGAAGACGCGCTAAATCATTATCGGAAGGCGTTGGAACTGTCCCAATTGACCGGGGATCTCGTTCGTGAAGCTCATATTCGCGGAGATTTGGCACGTGTCGAGCGTGACCTGGGAAATTTCAAAGCTTCGCGCGCTGAAATTGAACAGGCGCTGGCATTTTTTGAACTCCAGCGCCAGCAATTGCTCAACCCTGAATTGCGAGCATCGTTTTCCGTAACAAATCAGCAATACTACGAATTTTACATTGACCTGCTGGTTCAGCAGGCAAATTTGCAAACGGCAGAACAGCATTCTGAAAAAATTGCCGGTCAAGTGAGGCAAGACTATTTGGCCGAAGCGTTTCTTGCCAGTGAAAGCGCCCGTACGCGAGCTTTAGCCGATCTGATTGCGGAAAGCAGGGTTGATTTACGCGATGGCATCAGCCCCGAATTATTGCAGCAAGAGCGCAATTTGGGGCAGGAACTGACAATCAGAAAGGCTGAACGTGTGGCGCTGCAAAGGAAAAAATCCTCCGTTGCGGAACTTGAATCTGTCGAACAGGAAATCGTGCGGCTCGGCGCGGCTTTTGAGCAGACGCAAAGCAAGATCAGGCAACAGAATCCGCGCTTTGCGGCCCTGACGCGGCCAATGCCTATTCATCTGGCAGAAGTTCAGCAGAAATTGCTGGACGCGGATTCAGTGCTGTTGGAATTTTCGTTAGGCGAAAAACGCAGCTTCGTTTGGGCAATTAGTCAGGACGAGTTTCAAGTTGTTACGCTACCTTCGCGGGCAGAAATCGAAACGCAGGCACAGAAGTTTTACGACCTGCTAACCGCGCGCAGCCAAACCCTTAAATTCGAAACGCCACAGCAAAAACAACTTCGAATCACGCAGGCAGAACGTGAGTTAAAGCAGGCAGGCATATCGCTCAGCGACGCACTGTTACAACCGGTTGCCAGGATGTTGGGGCAAAAACGGTTATTGATCGTGGGCGATGGCATTCTGAATTACATTCCATTTGCTGCATTACCTGAACCGATTGCTGATCGCAGGCAACCGCTGCTGGTCAACCATGAAATTATCAACCTCCCGTCAGCCACTGTGCTGGCGGAATTACGGCGCGACCTTTCGTTGCGCAAGACAGCAACCAAAGATTTAGCCATTGTGGCTGATCCGGTTTTCAGCCGGTTGGACGAAAGGCTAAATCTAAGTCAAAGCAACTCCCCATTTGAAACGGCAACCACTGCCGTAAATCGGCCAACGGCGGCGGCGCTTGATAGCGTCATGCGTTCCCCCACAGAACGCGATGCCGGAGGGTTAAGTCGTTTACCGTATTCGCGGCGCGAAGCATTCAAAATCGCAGCATTGGCTCCCGAAGGGAGGCGTTTGCTGGCGCTCGATTTTCAGGCCAATCGGTCTTTGGTGACTGACGGCCTGCTGAGTCCGTATCGCTACGTTCACTTTGCCACTCACGGATTGCTCAATAACCAGTCGCCGGAACTTTCCGGTCTGGTGCTTTCTCTGGTCAATGATGCGGGAGAGCCTCAATTGGGTGTGCTTCGTATGGGCGACATTTACAAGCTCAATTTATCGGCGGAACTGGTGGTTTTGAGCGCATGTCGCACCGGCCTTGGAAAAGAGATTCGAGGCGAAGGCGTAATCGGGCTGTCGCGTGGCTTTATGCACGCCGGCGTTCCGCGAATCATTTCCAGCCTTTGGTCTGTGGATGATGCGGCGACGGCAGAGTTAATGTCGCGTTTTTACCGTGAATTGATGAGCGGTAAGCCAAGCCCAGCCACTGCGTTGCGATCCGCACAGCTCTCGCTGTGGAAAACAAAATCATGGCAGTCGCCCTATTACTGGGCGGCTTTCACGCTGCAGGGCGAGCCGAAGTAACAAAACGAAAATTCAGGTGGAATGAAGAAACATCACGGGCGGGCGGCGTTTTTCATGTCGGTGACGATGTGTTCGGAAATTTGTGCAGAATCTCCAACATACCTCTGGCTTTTCCCGGAGG
>CAZXHW010000644.1:0-5118 GCA_964639915.1 uncultured Heliomicrobium sp. | reverse complement strand
GCTGATCCTGCGTTTCTTTCATGGTTATTACCCTGGAGAAATCGCGCGCGTGTCGCAGGTGACGCGCAAAGCCGTGGACAGTCGCCTGGCATTGGCTAGACAGGAAGCAAGGCTTTACCTGAAGGCTCCGGATCGTCTCGGTTTTATCAGTTCAGGCGGCAGAGCAAGCAAAAAAGCCCAAATGAAAGGAGGCGCAATGAAACAGGGAATTGCCAATCAATCAGCCCGAGTTGAAGACGGTTTGATGCGCGAACTGCGCGCGGAAATTTTCCAGTCGCGGCAGGGCAATTGTTTCACGCGCGCTGAATTGGAGCGTTTGTACAGCAGTAGCGAAGCCGAAGCGAGTGAAGCGGAGCAGTTAGGCCATTTAGTCAGTTGCCCGCGTTGCCTGGATGTGGTGAATGAGATTCTGGGACTTCCACCACTTTCCGAACGCCATCCGAACGATACCATCGGAAACGATCCCGGCGATTCTGGCTCTGGTTCGGCCAGCGGAACCGTCGCAGGAGGAAATATGGTCGGCACTTTAGCCAGGAATAACGCTAACGAACTGGAACGCCGGGCTTATTGGCGGACGCGCCAGGTGTTCGAACACCAACCGCAGGAACTGCATATTGCCGTTAATGGGCGTTTGGTCGCTTCGCAAAAAGTGAATGCCGACATTAACGAACAAACGCTGGAATTGCGTCCGGAAGAGTTCATCGAATCGCCGACTTTTATTGAAGTGTTCAGCGAAGTGGGCGTGCGAATGCTGCTGCTTTATGCGGACACAACAAAGTTAGCGCCTGCTATTCAGGATGTTGACGCGAAATTGAGCGATGGCCGTTCGCTGGCCATGACGCTGCAATTCCAAAAGCCGACAGCGTTATTGACTGTTGTTTATCACGACCCGCACGCTCAAAACTCTGAACCAGAATTTGCAGAGCCGCAGCTTTCTTGGTGGAAGCGCGCAAGCAATTGGCTCCGCGAAAGCGTTCAAGGAGTCGTGCCGCGCCCGGTAGTGTTGGCCACCGGTGCTGCAGTTTTGTGCGTAGCGGCGATGATCGTGTATTTGCGCTGGCCGATAGCCCGCCCTGTGACAGCAGCAGAGTTGCTGCAAAAATCGTTTGCGGCGGAAGCGCGCTTGATAAACGAAAAGGGACGGGTCGCGCATCGTGTTTTCAAGATAGAAGTGCGCGATCCGGCAAAAGGCGAGGTCACAGCACGGCACCGTTTGGAATTTTGGCAGAGCGCGGATCATGGGGTGACCGCGCGCCGCTTGTACGATGAACAAAACCGGCTGGTTGCTGGTGAATGGTCGGGCGCCGACGGATCGAGCCAGTTACTGTTTCGCAGAAACCAAAACCTGAAAAACGGGCAAGCCTCAGAGAGCGTTCCGATCCAGGAACTAGATCCAACTATCTGGCGCGAAGCTCTGAACGCACAGAATTTTTCAGCGGTCGTCGGCGACACATCTGTTGCAATCGAAGAAACCGCCAACACTTACGTTCTCAGCCGCGAGTGGACGCGCGAAGGCGCTTCCACTTCGGCGGGGCAGTTGCTCAAAGCGACGCTTACACTCAACAGGCCTTCCCTCTGGCCCATAGCTCAAACGCTGTCTGTTAGCGTGACAGGCGGCGTTCGCGAGTATCAGTTGAGTGAAGCCAGCTTTGAGCAATTGCCGTCTGCCACCGTTTTGCCGGAAATCTTTCAGCCCGATCCGGAATTGCTGGTCGCGGGGACGCATAAAATCGAAATGCCGCCGCCGACCCTCGCAGCGGCAGAGCTTGGCGGCCCATCCGCACAGCCAAACGCTATAAATTTGGGAGCGCTTGAAGTCGAAGCCCGCTACTTGCTGGATCAAGCCAACGCCAATCTGGGCGAACAAGTCAGCCTGACCCGCAGTGGAACGGGGCTGAAAGTTCGCGCGCTGGTTGAAACCCAACAACGCAAAGCGGAACTGCTGGCCGCGTTGGCTTCATTGCGTTCAAGGCCTGGCGTGATGCTGGAGATTGAAACCTACGAAGAGGCTTCGCGCCGACAGCCGTCCAATCCTTCCGTGCCAACGCTAATGACGGATGCAGTCATCGCACAAAAACCGATTCCAGTAGCAACGGAACTACGACGGTATTTCACATCGCAGGCTGCGAGCGGAAAACCAGAGAGTTCTATCGAAGAACAGGTCGCGCGATTTGCCGGGCGTATGCAGGAACAGGCTCCACGTTCCTTGCGGCACGCCTGGGCGCTGAATTCGCTGGTTGCGCAGCTTTCACCGCAAGAATTTGTTGCGCTGCCACCGGAAGCAAAAGCAAAATGGCGGCAAATGGTTCGCGCCCACGCGCAGGCCATAAAACGCGAAACGGAAAATCTGCGTTCCCAACTGCAACCAATCTTCTACTCAGGGGCATCTGCAACGGCTTTGCCGGAAGAAACCGAGCTTTCCGGTTTGAAAGCGCTGGCGGACCGGCTGGCCGCACTCGCTTCCGAACAAGACACCGTCATTGGCAAAGCGTTCTCTCGCTCCGCCAACGAAGCAGCAGGCGCAGAATTGAAATCAATGCGGTTTTGGCAATCGTTGCGTCGCACGGAACGGTTGGCCGAAGCTGTCTTGAGTACGCGCGAATTATCACCTGAGGATTAATGCAAAGAATGCATTCGGCGCATCCCAGCGCAGAGCGTTAAAACGAACGGGCGGCATTGTGCGCCGCCCCAAATTGCATGGTTCAACAATCGCCACACCTACATTTTGCCGCAAATCTGAAGCGCACTTTGTTGCCTGCTCTACTCGGTGTGTCTCTGCTTTTGTTTTCTTTTCTCAGCGGTAACGCGCAAACCATCACCGCCACGCTCAGTGGAATAATCGTAGATCAGAATTATGCGGCCGTTCCGGCTGTCAGCGTTACGCTGCTCGACAAAGCTCGATCACGCGCACGGCAAGTTGCCACTGGCTCCGACGGCACGTTCAGCTTTGCGCTGTTACCGCCCGGCGCGTATCTGCTTCGCGCCAACTGTGAAGGATTTGGCCCGGTAGAAGTAGAAGTTGTAATTGATGCGGCTCAGCCAGATAGCTTTCATCGTGCCATTAGAATACAACTGCAAATCAGCGAAATTGGCGAAACCGTTACTGTTACAGCGAAGCCTGACGTTCCAGAAATATCGTCGCCAAAACCGTTCATGTCGCGCGAATTTATCGAACGATTGCCATTGAATGGGGCGAACCTGCAACCGTTAATTGCTTTGTCGCCTGGTGTTGTGCTGACGCGAGCATCTGCCGACGAACAAGGGCAATTCAGTGCCAATGGCCAGCGCGCCAACGCCAATTACTTCACGGTGGATGGAGTCAGCGCTAACACGGGAGTAACTGCAAGCTTCAGTTTGGGGCAGTCCGGAGCGGGATCGCTTCCGGGGTTGAGTGCGGCAGGGGGAACGAACAGCTTGGTTTCCATCGAAGCCTTGCAGGAGTTCAACCTGCAAAGCGGCGGCTTTGCGGCAGAAGTCGGGCGCACCCCGGGAGCGCTGATTTCCATTACGACAAGATCAGGTTCGCAGGAATTTCACGGATCAGTGTTCGATTATTTTCGCCACGATGCCCTGGCAGCCAATGACTGGTTTGCGAACCGCGATGGCGTAAACAAAGCGGCGCTGCGGCAACACGATTTTGGCGGCGTGCTTGGCGGACCTGTTCGGTTGAAAGGTTACGACGGGCGCGACCGTACGCATTTCTTTTTGTCCTATGAAGGTTTGCGCTTGCTGCAACCGCTGTTCGGCATCACAGCCGTACCGAGTGTGGCCGCGCGCGCTGAAGCGTCTGGAGCAGTGAAATCGTTGGTAAATGCGTATCCATTGCCAAATGGCGAGGCCTTAGGTGGCGGTCTGGCAAAACTTTCCGCCAGTTACTCCGACCCGACGCGGTTGGACGCTGCAAGCCTACGCCTGGATCACACCATTAATGACCGGCAGATGCTGTTTGCCAGATTCAACTTTGCGCCATCAAGCGTTAGCCAGCGCGTTGGCAGTCTGAGCCGCGTGCTTGAAACCGAATTCGACCAGCGCTCGATGACGGTAGGCGCGACGCAGAGCTTTGGCGCGGCAGGTGGTAATGATTTGCATGCCAACTATTCGTTTGCTGCTGGGCGCAGCTTCAATCGCCTTGACTACTTCGATGGCGCAACGCCGCCAGATGCCGCCACATTATTTCCAAATTTTGTGTCTCCACAAAATGCTGTGATGACAATTTACGTAGACGGCGCGCAACCGCTTAGCGTAGGAAAATATGCAGACAACACGCAGCGCCAGTTTAATATAGTGGACAATGTTGCGCTTAGCCTGAAAGAGCACCAACTGAAATTCGGAGTGGATTACCGCCGCTTGATGCCGCGCAACCGTCCGGCAGCGTACGACGCGGCTTTCAATTTTCTAGGCATTACCGGCGAAGAAGGCTTTCCTGCACCAAGCGGCACGTTATTGTCGGCAACTGCTTTTTCGGCGCAGATTGCCGCGCGTGATGATGTTTCACTGCTGTTTCAGAACATGTCCGCGTATGGACAAGACACGTGGCGCCTGACTTCCGATCTACAACTGACCTTCGGATTGCGTTGGGAGCTGAATCCGCCGCCTTCTGCAACGGATGGCAAAGCTTTATACACGGTCAACGATCTGCACGACTTATCATCGCTAACGCTGAGCAACGGGCCACTTTGGCGAATTGGCTTCGGCAATTTCGCGCCGCGCTTTGGTGCGGCTTGGCGAATCGCACACAGTCAAAAAAGCGAGACGACGCTTCGCAGCGGCTTCGGCATATTTTATGATTTGGGAGCAGGAGCGGTTGCGGCGAATGCGTCCTCGTTTCCGTACTTCAGAAACAAATCTGTCTTCGCTATTGCGGGAGTGCCATTTCCGCTGAATCGCTCACAAGCCGCGCCGCCAGCTTTCAGTCTGGATCCGCCTTACGGCTCGCTGGAAATCTTCGATCCGCAACTGGCCCTGCCGCGAACGATTCATTGGAACATCACGCTGGAGCATCAGTTTGACGCGCAACATCTGCTGTCTATCAGCTACGTCGGCGCCGCGGGGCGCAAATTGTTGCGGCGTGAGGCTTGGCGCGATGCGAATCCAAATTTCATCGCACCGCTGTACCTG
>CAZXHW010000643.1:0-5120 GCA_964639915.1 uncultured Heliomicrobium sp. | reverse complement strand
AAATAAAAATTCAAGAAGATTCGGGTCGGGGAGAAACGAGATGAGGGGGCGGAAGCGGCTGGGTATTGTCGGTGAACCTATCTTGTCCGGCTTTTCAGATCAGTGCTGATCAAGGCGGATTTGATAAACGTTATGTGGGTAACGCCGCTTTAGATTTACGGCAGAAAACAAAGGACTATGGTTTCTGCGTAATTTCGTGTCAAAAAACGATTGGGGTCGCGGTCGGTGGTCAAAAAACGCCCGTACAAAAAAGTTATCCTAAAAAGTATCCGCAAGTTTGGTGAAAAGACGCACCGATCCCCGCGAAATACCATAAAGGAAACCTCAGTGCCTGAGGCGGTTCCGTTTATACCAAAGAACCGCCCAAGCTTAAAATGCTTTTTTCTAATTCGTAGGACTCGGCGCTGCAATCAATCCCCTGCTTCAACAATTTGGAGGAAATACAGGGATGATAAAACCGGAATTCGTCGTCAAGGTCAGGTGATGAAGATTGTGGCCTTGATTGAAAGCCGAACTGCTGGCCGTCGCGTTGGGGTTGAAATTAATTACGGCTCCGACAATGCCTCCGTCGTCGTCACGCCAGAATTTCATCCAGCCGGTTCTGCCTGCCGGAATTACATTCGTGAATCGCGGCACGGTTCGCGGAAAATCCGAGCTCGATAAAATGGCACGGAATTGCCGTCGCGTGGTGCTGCGTTCGAAACTGTAGGCATGCTCTTCGTCATCGTACAAAATGCCGAACAATTGGCCGACGGTGCTGACACCTGTTCCCAGATTTCCGCCAATGCGGTCAACAATTAGCATGGTGGAATTGCCATCCACCGCGCTAGAGATGCTGTCCACGGCCAGAACTCTGGGCACGGCGTTGTAGCGGATATCGTCAAAGCGAATTTCCGAAGTCACGGAATTGCCATCGCAAACAGGCGGCACACCCGTCAACGCAGCAAACGCAATTGCCGCTAAATTCGCCGTGTGACCGGAACTGAGTTTGACGAATTCATCTCCGATCAGGAAATTGAAATTAATTGGGCAGCCCGTTCGTTCATCCACGGCAACAGCAATCAAATATCCCGAAATATCCGGATCGAAATCCGACGCCAGAAAACTTGTCGTCTGGTTTGGCGTCAAGCAAACAAACGCATCTGCAACCGCAGCCGCATCGTCCTGAATGAAAAACAAATGCACGGCGACGCGGCGCGTCGGTTCGCTGTTTGTCAGGTTGAAGCGTGTGTTTTCGCGCGTCGAATTCGTTCCAATCGAGCTGTAAAACGGAAACACTAGCACCGAACCAGCTTTCTGATCGCTCCCCTGCGAAGCCGCTGGAAATGCCAGGCCTGGGCCGACCGCCGGACAAGTCACAGTCAAACAAGTCTGCTGGTTCAACGTGGCATTGTTGATACCGTCATTGTCGGAATCGAAGTTGACGGTGGAATTCACGCAAAGCTGGCGGCCCTGGGCAGAACCGTCTTTGATCTGAACACTCAATTTGATCGTCACGGTTTCGTTGATGCCGACCGCTCCATTCCAATCAATTTGCGATCCGCTGATGGCACAGTTCCCTGTTGTTGCCGTGCAGGAACCGGCAACCGCCAGCAAATTCACTGGAAGCATTGCCGTGAATTCCGATCCGGGATTGTCGGATTGAATTCGGTTGCCGATGTTTTTCAAACTGGCTTCGACCGTGACGATGTTCCCCGCTCCGGTGCAAACTGCCGGATCAGTGATTTTCATTGAAACGCTGGCTTGGCTGAATACAGCGCCTCCGCTGCAATCGTGAAAGGGCGAAGCTGTGTTTCGCGGCGTTGGCGCTGCGGTCAAAAAGTTCTGCGCGTTTTGATTTGTGTCACCGCATCCTTGCCCAACACGCATCAAAGACATTGTTCCGCTGGGAGCCGGAGCCATGCCAGAGCCTTCAAAACAGTTCGCGGTGTTGCCGAAACCAACAAGATCAATGGTGTTTGGTCCTAGCGGACACGCTCCGCTGAGCAGGCTTGTGTTGTTGACCAAAGCGACTTTGCCGGAAGTTGCTGCCATCGTGATGGTTCCGGTCACATCGGGCGTTGGCAGCGACGCACCGTTCATTCCACCGGAAGCTTGCTGGATCAAAAGATACTGTCCCGGCGCAATCGTCCCGCTTAAATCTGTTTTCTGCCACGTCGAACCGCTGGCCGAGCCGTATTGAACCGACCAACCGCTTAGATTCACCGACGCTCCGCTGCGATTAAACAGTTCGATAAAGTCGTTGGTAAACGGCGCACTGCTGTTGCCGCCTCCGCCGTAAACCTGGCTGATGACGACATTACCCGGCGGCGCAGGAGCCTGCACCGTCAGATTGATTGTCAAATTGCTGCTGCGCGATTGGGCATCGGCAATGGTGACCGGAATCATCTTTGCGCCGGGTGAAGTCATAGGCTCAACCAGCGGATGAAAGGAAAAGATGTTGTCGTTCGGCGTCACATCTCCGTTTTGGCCGTCGTCATAAAACGGCTGGGAAACGGCTCCGCCGATGGAGCTGATGTCGGCAGTGACGGTGATTCCTGTGCTGGTTGGGTTTGTGCCGGGTGTAACCGCGACAGTTAGCAAAACCGCGTTGCCAAATGTCACAGGATTGGGATTGGCTGCGCCAATGCCCGTGGGATTGGTCGGCAACCCACAAATTGCAGTCGGCGAAGCCGTGTTGCGCGGATTCGGCGCTCCGGTCGTGAAATCTGCGGAGTTAATGTTCGTATCCGCGCATCCGTTCATGCCGCGCAAATCGGAGTTTGTCGCGCTTGGCGCTGGCGCGGCGGCTGCGCCTTCAAAACAATTCGCGGTTCCGTACCCAACAATATCTACGATGATTGCATTCATAGGGCAAAGCGTTCCGCCCGCAATCAACGTGTTCGTGTTCGTCAAAACAATCTTCCCTGCCGTCGCAGCCATCGCAATGGTTCCGGTCGCATCCGGTGTGGGAAGTGCCACGCCATTGGCTCCGCCGGAAGCTTGCTGAATCAAAAAGTATTGCCCCGGAGCAATCGTTCCGGTCAGATCGGTTTTCGACCAAGACGAACCGGTTGAAGTCGCATATTGCACAGACCAGCCTGTGATATTCACCGGCGCATTCGTGCGGTTAAACAGTTCAACGAAATCGTTTGTGAACGGCGCGCCGCTGTTGCCGCCTCCGCCGTAAACCTGGCTGATGACGACGCTGCCCGGCGGCATTGCGGTCTGCACAGTCAAACTGATCGTCGTCATACTGCTGCGCGATTCAGCGTCGGCGACGGTCGTGGCGAAACTTTTTGCTCCTGGCGTGGCCATCGCCGGAACCAAGGTTTGAAACGAAAACACGTTGTCACTGGGCGTGGCGTCGCCGTTCGACCCATCATCGAAAAACATTTGCGAAGCCAAGCCGCCGATGGAACTCAGGTTGGCTGTGACGGTGATTCCGGTGCTGGCTGGGTTCGTTCCCGGCGTGACGTTGACGGTCAGCAAAACAAGGTTTCCGGCATTGACCGGATTTGGGCTGGCTCCGCCGATGCCTGTGGGATTGGTCGGCGCTCCGCAAACAATTGCCGCCGTTGATGAATTGCGCGGGTTTGGCGCGGCAACCGTAAAGTCCAAATTATTGCTGTCGGTTTCGGTGCAGCCATTTGAAGCGCGCAAGGCAGCCGTTGTCGCGCTCAGGTTCGCCGTCGGCGCAGCGCCTTCAAAACAATTCGCGGTCGTTCCGTACCCCAGAATATCCACGACGGTTGCGCCCGCCGGACAGCTTGTGCCGCTGGTGATCAAGGTGTTTGTGTTTGTCAGCACGACCTTTCCCGCAGCCGCCGCCATCGCAATTGTTCCAGTGATGTCCGGCGCTGGCAGAGGCAAACCGTTGGCTCCACCGGCTTCCTGAATCAACAGATATTTTCCCGGCGCAAGCATTCCGCTTAAATCGGTTTTCGACCACGTTGTGCCGGTCGCTCCGGCGTATTGCACGGCCCAACCGGTCAAATTGACCGTTGTGTTTCCGCGATTGAAAATTTCGATGAAGTCGTTTTGAAAGCTTGCACCACTGTTGCCGCCTGCGCCGTACACCTGGCTGATGACGACATCCGGCGAAATCATGACGCGCGCTGGCGAAGACGAAACGACATAACCACCAATGGCCAGAGCGAGCGAAATCAACAAACACACAAAGACACGTAGACGAGCGACTGGACGGAAAATCGTCGTAATCATGGCTATTTAGACCTCCGAGCTGAGTTCAGGAGGCAAGCTCTTGGGGTGGCGAGCAGAGTTGCCGAATTATGGATTCAGGGATTGTGCAAAGCGTAGTGGGATTCGTTTCTTTGCACCGATCAGCGATGATTCTGCGGCGTCAGTAAACACCTTGCGCTGCATTTATTTGTTCAGGCCTTTTGATTGAATCTGGGATTGATGCCGGTTTATTGAATGACTTCAACGGCGCGGAGTCTAGCGGGTGTTTGTTCAGAGTTCAAGCTTCGGTAACCACAGATGAACATGGATACACACCGATTTATACAGATGTTAGATAAATTCTGATCTGTGTTTACCCGTGTTGATCTGTGTTCATCTGTGGTTATGTTTTTGATCGTTTCTGTTTATGGCAAAAAGAATTGCAGGGTGCGAATGACGTTTTCGCCCATGATCTTTTTGATGTCAGTGTCGCTGAACCCTTCCTGCAGCAGCGCGTCTGTAATTTGCACAACGCCGGTGGTGTCGAATGGAGCGGTGATGGCTCCGTCGTAATCCGAACCAAGCGCAACGTGGTCCGCGCCAATCAGATTCACGGTGTACCGAATCGCTTTGGCGATGGCTTTGGCGTCCGTGCCGCACGTCGCCGTATCCCAAAACCCGATTCCGACAATGCCGCCGGTCAGCGCAATGCGTTTTAATTGATCGTCGCTGAGGTTGCGATTGTTGTCGCAGGTTCCTTTGACTCCCGTATGCGACACGATGACAGGGCGGCGAGAAAGATCGAGCACGTCATCAATCGTTTTTGCCGAAGCGTGCGCCAGGTCAATGAACACTCCGCGTTCCTGCATTCGCTCGACCAACTTCTTCCCTTCTTCGGTCAAGCCGGTTTTGGCAGCTCCATGGGCAGAACCAGCCATTTCATTATCAAAGAAATGCGC
>CAZXHW010000642.1:0-5122 GCA_964639915.1 uncultured Heliomicrobium sp. | reverse complement strand
GATTGATACTTGCTAAATCATTTTTTATGGCTTGTGTAAGTCTATTTGTGACTAAACTCATAACCTATTTCCTTTATACACGTTTCGCCTAACATACGATGCACCGGAGGCCAAAGCGCCCCGGTGATCTTCCTGTTCGATCTCCGTTTAGAGATACCCAGCCAGTCCGCGACTGTCAATTTCACGGAAAAGTTTGGGGTCAAGCGGACGTCCAGCAGAGCGGGCGCGCAGGACAAGTTCTTGATCTTTTTCAGATAATTGCTCGATTGATCTTTGCTCCGCGCGGCTAATCACTGCAATCGCAGGTCTTTGCGACTTGTAGGTATTTGCTCGCGCCGCGCCGGAACCTAAATGTCTTCCTGGCATATATCCACTCCGGTCGAACATCCATTGCACGCGAGCCACGCCCACGTCGCGTGCGTAATCAACGGTCACAGGGCGTGTCCGCGTGAACGAGTTGTTATGTCTCTGCTGGCGGATCGAACCCGGCAGCAGGCTTGTGGGTGAAAAAGCCTAAAGTGGTTTTGTTTTCAAACCCAGGGAATCTGTCGCCCGGTTGCCACCCGTCAGGCTTTTTCTCAAGAAAGCGGAGAGCGTAATCGGGGAAATGCTGTTTCAGTGACCAGTGAATATCCTTTTCAGGGGAATACCCAATCGCGTCAATCACGGCGCACAGGATTTCTTCGTCCCGATTATCGTCGCCAGCACGATCACGGGTGCCGGAACACCAAAATTGAAAGGGCGGCTTTGTGCATCCCTCATCAGCATAATTTCCTGAGTACCAACTGACCCAATAACGCGGCATTGTTTGTTCCTTTCTCCGCTCTGACATAACCCTCATTCAACCGGAGCGGCGCACGGTTGGGACATTTCAGGCGGCAAATGCGCCGCCCGGTTAATTTTGGCGTTAGACCTCCGCTGCGGGTTCGGCTACAAAGTGCCGCAATCTATGGAATAGAGTAAAAACTCTTTCACCTTATCTTTTTTGGCCTGCACGCTTCTTGGGGTCATCATGTCATCAACAGGAATTTCAGATGACAACATCCCCAGCACAGCGAAAAGGTCAACAACCTCAAGGGCAATCCTTTCGGCGTTGGTTAGCTGCTGATGTGGTTCGCGTTCGTCCAGCCCAAAACGAAGGGCTTTACTGATTCGTTGCGCAATCTCTGAGCATTCCTCAGAGGCAATAATTAACAAATGTTCTGTCTCTGTCATATCCACTCCGGTCTAACCCTCATTGCAACGGAGTTGCGCCGAGGATGGTTGTGGTTACTGTCAATTCTTCACGCGCCGCGTAAATGCGGGCGTTCGACGGCAACTATGTGACTGGCTCTCGACACCTTGAAAAATCTACGCCCGCTTTGATTAAGATTTTCGCAACCTCAGTCATCAGCGGACGCATTCGCTCAAGAAAAGCGATCTCGTTTAAGGCGCGTAAGATGGCCAGATTCCCTTCGTTGCTCGTTGCGTACTGAAGTTCTTCGGGTTCGGGTGTCATTGATTTTTGAATAACAAGGCCCGGACAGCACAGTCTTTGGCTTCCAGTAATTTCCGTAACGCGGCTGTGCGTTCGGGGTTGCTTGGCAAGCCGCTTCCAATTGTGACAGTGCCGCTTTCAGGGATGTTGTCACCCTTGACCATGGCGTGGGCTAATTCACAAAATGGCTTGCTGATTGCCTGTAAATGCGGAGGTAGGTGTTGATAAGCAAAGAATTGTAAAAGGTAATCGTGATTCATATTTTCCTTTCCGTTGTCGTCGAACATCTATTGCACCGTAGCCGCGCCAATGGGTGCTGTCCCTTGTTTTCACCGTTACAGGCGCGGCACGGTGAACGTGGTTGTTAGACGGCGCTAGGCTGTGATGCCTTCGCGCTCAAAAAACTCTCCGAGTGTGAGGTGCGCGGTTCGCAGCACGCTGCTTGCTAAATACCGTTCCCCCGCCGTTCGCTGGCAAAAAGGCGTCGCCAATAGTGACACTTTTGCAGAAGCAAGGCTCCCCTTATGGAATGGATTTCGCGCCACTTCCTGCAACGCCTTCTCCCAGTCAGCGCGCGAGTCAATGTTGCCGAAATACTGATTTGTATCCAGTGTAAAAGGTATCCATTCGTTCATAAAATTATTCCCTCCGGTTGTCGCGCCGTCGAACAATGATTTGCACGGGAGCGACATATTGGTTGATTTGATCCCACCAGGGCTACAGTCGCCCCGTGAAATCGTTGTTAGGCTACTTTCTTTTTGCGAAGAGCGTTGTTCTCAGCCACGACGATGCGGAACTTGCCTTGCCAGAAGGTAATTTGCTCTCGCAGTTTCTGTTCGTCTTTCTGCTTACGCTTCCACCAGGATTCTCGTTCTTTTGCGTGTTCTTTTTCTTGTTTCAGCCAAGATTCGTAATAAGAAAGCCCGGTTGCTGCGCGCTGTTCAAGCGTCTGCAAGGTGCAGCGTGGATGATGCCGCTCGGCATCGTAAGAGCCGCATTCTGTACATGGCGGCTTTGAGTGGTCAACCATATTCCCCCTTTCAAAATTAGCCTAACATCCATTGCACCGTAGCCGCCGCATCGGTGCGTCCCTTTGTTAGTTCTACGGGCGGCGGCCCGGTGAACGAATTGTTAGATACTCGCGCGCTCCGTCAGAAGCTTTTGTTTCGAGTCGGCGAAGGATTGAAACGCCGTTCGGCCATCGTTAGCGACCGCGTATGGCAAAAACACTTCGGTCATTTCGGCTTGGCGCGCTTCGACAATGGCAAGCTGGGCTTCAACCCAGTCTTTGATGATTCGCCACGCAACGCGACGGGCTTGGGCTTCAGTGCGCTGTGATCGTGACACCTTTGGGCTTCGGCATAACGACTGATAGACGCCTTTGACATTGCAAGGCAACTTGAAATAAATCGGTTGCTCGCAGAAGAGAATCATAAATTGAAGGGCGCTTGGCTGGCCGTTTTCATAATCCAGTGCAACAGACTTGGCTCCCGATTTTGCGAGCATCTGTTGTACTTCGGAAGCCGTCTTCACGGCATCAATGGAAGTGGTGTAATTTAAGATTGCCATATTCAAACCCGTATCTAACCCACATTCCAGCGGAGCGCGCACACTGGATTCGTTATTAACGTGTTCAGGCGCGCCCGCTGAACTCTGGCGTTCGAACTCTAAAATAAACTCAAGTCTGCAACTTTCGGAGCAGGATTGTTTTCATTTCGGGGTCGGTAATACGCAATCTCGCGCACCGTCCGCGCCACTGGATCAAGAGTCCGCTGCGCATTTCCTGCACCGAAAAGGCTGCGCTGCTGGGCGATGGATTTTCGCCCTGAGACAAATTCGAGGAAATCGCACAATGCGTGCAGTTCTCGTGCGCGTCCTTTGAACCACCCTGTGCCATCTGTTGATTCGGCACTGGCATTGAAGCATCGAAGGAGCTTTCCATAGCTATTAACCCTCCCAACGTGGACACGCGGAAACAACTCGCACCAGGTTTCGATAGTGCGCCATTTCCACGCGGTCGTACCGCCCACGAAAATCACCTGCGCCTCTGGCGGCACATCGGCGGGCATCATCTCATCCTGCACTGCAAACGCAGCGGTGAACCCGGCGGCCCGCACAACAGGGTAATAGCGATGCCAGTTTTCAATTGTCCGTTCCCGATCTGCGACCACATCGGGAACTAACACCCAGCGCGGCGCATACGCCCTGCTTTGCGCAGTGTCGAGCATTTTGCGCCACGCCGCTTCGTCCCATGCTGTACGCTTCTCCCACGCGACAAACGCGCCGTTGTCGAGGGCGTAATGGGCGAAAGGGAAAACGCTGAAGCTGCGACCAGGGCTAAACAGATTCCCAATCAAATCCGGGTATCTGCCACAAAAATAGCCGAAGTAGCTGCCCTGATTGTGCGCGACGTAGGTAATCATCTGAAATCAATCCCGGTCGAACGTCCATTGCACCTGAGCGCGCCCGTCGTGGCGTTTGCTTTCAACCGTTTCGGGGCGCGCCAGGTGAACATAGTTGTTAGACCTCCGCTGTGCGTACATACGCAGGCGTGTTTTTACCCACCGCAGCGTATTTGCGGCGGCCAGATGTCTCATCTAACGGCACAGATGAGACAAGACCATCGGTTTCGAGTTGATGTAAATACACGTAGACAGTTCCGCGTTTCAGTTTCCCACGGGAATTCTTCACCAGTTCCAGTCCGGTCATCCCTTCTTGGTTCTGGTGAAGTAGTTCTAAAATTACTTGCTGTTTGGTGTTCATAATCCGCTCCGGTCTAACCCACATTCTACCGGAGCGCGCCCCGGTGTTGTGGCATTCGAGCGCGTCCGGCGCGCCCGGTAAATTTTGGCGTTAGCTGTCAATTGTGCAACCGAGGATGCGAGCCGCCCGGCGGATGTGCTCAAACTGCAAGCCATCCTCGAAATCGGTCTGAATCAGACGATATTTCAAATGCACCATATCCGAGAAGGAACGCAGCCCCAGAGGGGTAAGTGACGACCCCCAGCCCTCGGCAGTGAAGCAGTGCGAGTGGTTGAACGAGCGCGCGGAATGGAGACGGGCTAGGGCCTCTGTTGTCTTGCGCTCGCCCGAAGCCCCGCGCTGGATGCGCGAAGCGGAAACCTTACTTTGCTGTATGTGGGACATTAGTAATCCTCCCCACGATAGGCTTTATCACGCCAGTCGCCATCATTTTCGTTTACCAGTTTATTTTCAGTATTGGCGAGACAAGCTAAATGCGGGTAAGTTTCAATCTCCTCGGCTATTCGCTCGCATATCCAAGCCCCAACGGAGTTGGGAGAGTCTTCAATGTCGGACTGGAAATCATGTTCTACCCAATGTTTTTCTTTTTCGATAATTTGCAGGATGCGCGCTCGCTCTTCTTGGAAACGAATTTCGGAAGCCTGCAACTCGGCTTGTAGGGCAATATGCCGTTCGCGCAAAAAGACTGCTTCCTGCTCGTATTCTTTTATGCGAGTTTCATAATCAGGCTGTTTTTCAATACACGCGCCACACTCAATGAACGCACGGATAACTAATTCATCTGCAATAAAGGTATTGCTAACTTTCACACCACAGCGGCTGCAACTTACATGTGTATACTGACTCATAAACCCTTTCGTTATTTGCCCCTTGAAGAAAA
This sequence comes from uncultured Heliomicrobium sp., assembly GCA_964639915.1. GTDB lineage: Bacteria > Acidobacteriota > Blastocatellia > RBC074 > RBC074 > RBC074. Next base: position 2 of record CAZXHW010000642.1, on the reverse strand, counting down.
CT
>CAZXHW010000641.1:0-5144 GCA_964639915.1 uncultured Heliomicrobium sp. | reverse complement strand
ATACGCGCGCTGGGCAGCCGGGATGCGATGCTCCCGGAGCCATGATTTCTGGCGGAACTTCACGAACGCAGACGGCTGCGGGCAGAACCTGTGACGGCTTGACGATTCCGGCGAATGCCAGAGCGCTGACTGGCAACATCACGACGGTTGAATCCGGTGGAGGCTTCCTGACCTTGTTCCCCAGCGACGTGACGCGTCCGCTGGTTGCCAATTCCAACTTCGCGGCGAATCAGATTTTGAACAACGTCTTCACGGTTGGGCTGGGCGCGGCAGACGGAGCGTTCAACATTTACGTCACGACGAACACGAACGTCGTCGTGGACATCACGGGATATTACGCGCCGCCTTCGGTCAGCGGTTTGTACTTCCATCCGCTGCCCAAACCTGTCCGCTTGCTGGATACGCGTACCGGAGCGGCAGCCTGCTTTACGCCAGAAACATTGCTGGCTGCCGGTTCGACGACAACGCAGCTTGGCACGACGACCTGCGATGGCGTGTTGATTCCTGCTGGCGCGCAAGCCTTGGTTGGCAATGCGACGGTGGTCAGCCCGCAAGCCAATGGCTTCCTGACGCTGTTTCCCGCAGACGCCACGCGGCCATTGATCGCCAGTTCAAACTTCCAAACCGGGATCAACATGAACGCGCCGTTTACTGTGGGCTTGTATGATAGGGGGTAATTCTTGATCTACACGGCATCAGGGACGAATTTGGTTGTAGACGTGCTGGGTTATTTCAGCACGCAGTTGAATGATTCCAACGGGCAAGGTTTGTTGTTCAACGCACTGCCGACGCCTGTCAGGTTGCTGGACACACGCGCAGGAGCAACCGGCTGCTTCTCACCGGGAGCGCAGATGATTGGCGGAACCGCTTACCTGCAAGCGGCGACCGTAACCTGCACTGGCATTCCTGCCGCAGCCAAAGCCGTCGTCGGCAATGCAACGACCGTCAACGTTTCGGCGAATGGCTTCCTGACCTTCTGGCCAAGCGACGCGACCCAGCCGTTTGTCGCGACATCGAACTATCGCAGCAGCACAGTTTTCAACCGGCATTTCACCGTAGGCTTGGGAACGGATGGGGCATTCAAACGCTTCGCCGCAACCACGACCGATTTGGTGATTGATCTGTCCGGTTACTTCGCGCCATAAGACGTCGCTATCGTCATAAAAAATTCGCAGAGTTACGAATTTTATCGTCTCCCCCGCCTGAGCAGAGCGTATGGCCATTGTGCTAATTACGCTCTGCTTTTTGGCTTTGGTTTCGGTTCTTCCCGCCTTATATTTGCCGGGCTTTTACTGAATCCGTTACTTCCAAGCTGAAAACTCTTATGGCGAACGATTCAATTCGGCAACAGTTCACGGCTGCGTTGGATGCGCTGGTCGAACAGATCAAAGAAGATCGCTCGATTCTGGCGGCGATCCTTTGCGGCAGTTTGTCGTATGACGCCGTCTGGGCGAAATCCGACATTGATCTTGCCTTGGTGGTGATTGACGATAAAAAGGTGGAAACCGGCGGAATGTCGCTTTATGCCGACGGCGTAAACGTTCACGCGTTCCTGTTTTCCCGCGCCCAGTTTCGCCAAACGGTCGAAGGCTCGCTCGGCAATTCGTTCATGCATTCGCTGCTGGCCAAGGGGCGATTGCTTTACACGCACGACCAGACGATTGCCGATCTGTTTGGCAGGCTTCAAAACATCGGCGAACGAGACATTCAGGTGCAGTTGTTGCGAGCCGGCTGCGGCGCTTTGCCTGCAATTTACAAAGCGCACAAGTTTTTCCTGACGCGGGGCGACCTGGATTACACAGCGTTGTGGATTTTGCACGCTGCAACTTCGCTCGCCACAATTGAAGTCATCAGCGCGCGCTTGCTGGCTGACCGTGAAGTCATTCCGCAGGCCATGAAGCTGAATCCGGCATTTTTCAAAATCATTTACGCGGACTTGCTGAACGCCAAAAAGACAAAGAAAAACGTGCAGGCGGCACTGGATGCCGTTGACGGATACATGGCAGAGCGCGCAACGAATCTGTTTGCACCGATCCTTGACCACCTGCGCGAAGTCGGCGAAGCGCGTTCCTGCACCGAAATCGAAGACCATTTCAAACGCAACTTCGGAGCGGAGGGCGTGACCACGGCTTGCGAGTATTTGGCGGATCAAGGGCTGATCGGCAAAGCTTCAACCTCCGCGCGATTGACGAAAAAGAGCAATGTTGAAGTGCAGGAACTCGCGTTCTTTTATTTGAGAGGAGCAGGCGATGACTTCTAAATCCGTAGTGAAACTGCATGTTTTGTTCATTGGCAACAGCTTTACCGCGCGGAACAACTTGCCCGATCTGTTGGCGCAAATGGCCGCCGCGCGCGGCCATCAGTTGCAGTATGAACTGATTCAGGCAGGCGGCGCCTCCTTGCGCATGCATTGGAACAAAGGCGATGCGCAGAAAGCGATTGAACAAACACGCCACGATTACGTGGTGCTGCAAGAACAAAGCACCTTGCCGCTGAAAAATCCGCAACGCTTTCACGAAAACGTCCGGCTTTTTGATCCAGTGATCAAAGCCACCGGGGCAAAGACCGCGCTTTACCTGACCTGGGCTCGCAAAAACGTGCCGGAAACGCAAGCATCTATTACAGAAGCATGCACAACCATTGGTAAAGAAATCGGCGCGACGATCATTCCCGCTGGCATCGCCTGGCAGCACTTCCTTGGCGAACACACGCATCCTGAATTACACGATAAAGACCAAAGCCATCCCACGCTTGCTGGTTCCTATTTGGTGGCTTGCGTGTTTTTCGCTGTCTTGTTTGGGGAAAGCCCGGTCGGCATTGCCAGCGACTTGAAAGGTCTGACGCAGGCAGAAGCGAAACTGCTGCAAATGACCGCGTGGGATGTGGCGCAGCCAGTTCGGTCTACAAAAAAGAATAAAGTCGAAACGCGGTAGCTCACATTCTGCGTAAGGCAAGTGTCTGGAAAATACAGCGCACAATATCCGGGAGAAACGATGATGAATCGCAAACGATTGGTCTTTGTGCTGGCGGCGGCATTGCTGGCCACAGTGTTAAGCCAGCCGCCTGGTGTTAGTCCGCAGCAGAATCCGCCGTGCGCCAGCAATCAGACAAGTGGGCAAACAGAGGGCAAAACTGCCAAACAAATCAATTTGGAGAATTGCAGTTGCGAGCAATCCACGGCTCAAGACAAGCCCACTTATCGCGTAGGGGCAGCGCCTTTTGGCCGGAAAGCCCAAGGAGCCGGGCTGGGTGCGGGCAAACCGGCGCGGGTCGGCGCACGGCGCGGCCAACAATCCAAGCCGGCGGATTTATATGACGGTTTGGAAATGCCCGACCTCAAAGATTTGAAATCGCCGGAAGTCGTCGGTTTGCGGCAAAGAATATTGAACGCCAGGGAAATCGCGCGGCAAAAGGTGGAAGATCTGGAATCCAGGCGCAAAACGCTGCTGCAAACCCGTCCGAATGATTGGTACACCCACAAGTTGAATTCACCCAAAGCCCGCAAGCGTTACGAGCAATTTACTGCCCTGCAAAACAGCGAGCCGCTGGCGAACCTGCCCAAATTCGACTGGCGCGAACAGGGGCTGGATGTTGGTCCGGTGTTGAATCAGGGAGACTGCAACAGTTGCTGGGCGTTTGCCACATTGTCGGCTTATCAAAGCAGTTGGCTGCTGGAGCAATTGCGGCTTGGCGATGAGTTTTTCGCAGCGACAGTGCCGGAATATGGCTCGCACCGGCGCTTTCCCTCTATCCAGCGGTTGCTCAACTGCATCGGCAAAGAGAAAGGTGATTGTCAGAGCGGTGGTTGGCACGGGACGGCGTTCGCTTTTATGGTCAATTCCTTTGTCCCGCACATTCCTGATCGCCAGGTGTGGAAGTTTGGGGACAAGCAGACCGCCATCGAAGAATACACAGGACGAAAATCCTCTTGCACTGACCCGTTGCTTGATCGCCGGGTAAAACGCGGCGGCAAAATGGCCGTTCCCGGCGAAGGCGGAGATGGCGTCAACCTGCCCGCGAACAGTGACCAAATTCTGACAGCCTGGGATCGCGCGTTGGCCTGGGGATACGTCAACGAACAAAAACCGGATCAACTGCCTGCTGTCGCCCAATTCAAACAAGCTCTGATCGAACACGGACCGCTGGCCATGCCAATCAAAGGCGATGCCTGTTTCAGCGTTTACCAAGGCGGCGTTTTCAACGGACAGAAAACCGGCAACCCGAACCACGTTATGGTTTTGATCGGCTGGGACGACGAAAAGCAGGCCTGGCTGATCAAAAATTCCTGGGGCGAAGAATGGGGCGAAAAAGGATTTGGCTGGGTCGCATACGGCAGCAACAGCATTGGCCTTTACGCAGCCTGGGTTCAGCCGACGCCATCCACAGAGAAGATGTGGAAATAACTGCAGTTCATCATCGCGAACGAAAGTTACCCGAAGGCAATCGAGTTGCCAGTACTGATCAACATGGAGCACTTACCCTGACAAGACAAAAGCCAAGCAGGTGATTGAGATGATTCGTAAAAAAGTAGTCTTTGTGTTTGCGATCGCGCTGATAGCAATAGTGCTGAGCCAGCCATCCCGCGTCAGCCCACAGCAAGCCCTACCTTGCGCCAATGCTCAAACAGAGGGCAAAACTGCCAAACAAATCAATCTAGAGAATTGCCTTTGCGAACAGTCTACCACTCAGGACAAGCCGTCTTACCGCGTGGGAGGGATTCCTTTTGGCCGAAAAGTCGCGTTGCGTGTGGGTCGGTCAGCGCGGCGTGGCCAACAACCTAAGCCGAAAGATTTATATGACGGGTTGGAAATGCCCGACCTCAAAGATTTGAAATCGCCGGAAGTTGTGGGCTTGCGACAGAAGATGGCGACTGCCAGAGAAAACGCTTGGCTGAGAGTGGAAAGGAGTTGGCAAAGCAAATATCGAGAATCTTTTAGACGCGAAATCGAGAGGCGAGGATACTTCAACCGCTTGGACGAGTTTTTCAAGGCGGAACCGTTGCAGGGCAACCCGGAAGATTATCTGAAACCGGAGGTCTATTCGGACGTGCTGGCGTATTTACGAAAATCCGGGCATCAATTCGCCGGGGCGGAGCGCGAGTTTCAGCGGCTGAAGCAAATCCACGATCTCAAAGACAACGGAGC
>CAZXHW010000640.1:0-5161 GCA_964639915.1 uncultured Heliomicrobium sp. | reverse complement strand
CGAAGCCATCACGCCCATCAAAGAGTACGCCGGACAAGGCCGCTACTGCATCATCCGCGATCCAGCCGGAGCGCACTGCGCGCTGTATCAAAACCTGAAACAGGAATAAAACTGCGTTCGTAGTTCCGCCTTCAGGCGGCCTGAGACAAAACCGCCTGAAGGCGGAACTACGAGCATCATTTGTAAAAGCTCTCGCCTTTCGCGGCCATCTCGACCAGCAGTTTCGGCGAAGTAAATTGCTCGCCATACAGTTCCGCCATTCGGTCGCATTCGGCGACGAAGTTTTTCGCTCCGACCGTGTCAATCAACGAAAGCGGCCCGCCGGTATACGGCGGAAAGCCAAGGCCGAGCATTGCGCCTACGTCGCCGTCTGCCGGATCAGTCAGCACGCCTTCTTCCATACAGCGAGCGGCGTCGAGCGCTTGCGCATACAGCAATCGTTTTTTCACTTCTTCGACACTGGGTTGTTCGGCGGCGGCGGGAAAGTGTTCGGCCAAACCGGGCCACAAAAACTTCTTGCCGCCTTCAGGATATTCGTACATTCCTTTGCCGGATTTGCGGCCCAGGCGATTGAGCTTCTCAAAAAACAGCGTGGTCACGGCTTCGCCGGATTGCGGTTTGTAGGCATCGCCTAGATCTTTTTTCGTCTGTTCGCGGATGTGGTAGCTGAGGTCAATGCTGACTTCGTCCAGCAAGGCCAGCGGCCCGACGGGCATTCCGGCCATTCGCGCTCCGTTTTCGATCAGCGCCGGAGCCACGCCGTCCATCAACATCGTCGTACCTTCGTTGATGTATGCGCCGCAGAATCGCGACGTGTAAAAGCCTCGGCTGTCGTTGACCACAATCGGCGTCTTTTTGATTTGCTGCACGAAATCCATCGCCTTGGCCAGCGTTTCATCCGACGTTTGTTTGCCACGGATAATTTCGACTAGCGGTATTTTGTCCACCGGAGAAAAGAAATGCAGCCCGATGAATTGCGCTTGGCGAAGGCTGGCTTCGGCCAAGCCGGAAATTGGCAGCGTGGAGGTATTCGACGCAAAGATTGCTGTTTCGGAAATCACAGCTTCGGCTTTGCGCGTCACGTCGGCCTTGATCTCACGGTTTTCAAAGACGGCTTCGATGACTAGTTCGCAACCCGCCAGGTCTGCGTAATCGGTTGTAGGTTTAATCAGCGACAACACGGTAGCCGCTTTTTCTTCGGTCGTGCGGCCTTTTTTTATGCGGCTGGCGAGCAGGTTTTCGCTATAGGCTTTCCCCTTTTCGGCGTATTGCAATTCGCGGTCGAGCAATATGACTTCGATGCCCGCCAGCGCCGCGACATAGGCCAAGCCCGCGCCCATCATTCCTGCGCCCAGAACGCCAAGCTTTGTGACTTTCAGCTTGTCGTAACCCTTCGGTCGCCGCGCCAATTTATCCGCCGCGCCTTTGTTGACGAACACCGTGCGGATCATGTTTTTGGCTACGGGATCGAGCAGCAGCTTGGTGAAATAGCGTTGTTCGATGCGCAAGCCCGCGTCAATCGGAACCTGAAGCCCTTCGTACACACAGGACATGATCGCCTGCGGGGCAGGGTAATTGTGGAAGGTTTCTTTCTGCATCAGCGACGAACCGACCATAAACGTTTCTACCCAGCGGCGGTCAAACTGGCCTGCTCCACCAGGAACTTTGAAATCTTTTTTGTCCCAGGGCTGAACCGGATCAGGCGATTCCAGCAACCAGCGTTTGGCTTCGGTCAGCAATTGATCAGCCGGAACAAGTTTGTGGATGATGCCTTTTTCCAGTGCTTGCTGCGGTTTCAATTGCGTTCCCTGCATCATCATTTGCAGCGCGTCGCGCACGCCAATCAGTCGTGGCAACCGCTGCGTTCCTCCGCCGCCGGGAAATAATCCAACCAGCACTTCAGGCAAGCCGATCAACGCGCCCGGCGTGTCGGCGGCGACCCGATAATGACAAGCCAAACAAATTTCCAAACCTCCGCCGAGCGCCGTGCCGGTCATTGCCGCCACAAAGGGTTTGCCGCCGGTTTCCATCTTTCGCGTTAAGGCGACGAACTTCATGCCATTGTTGAACAACTCTTCAGCGTCTTTGGCGGCGAACAAATCGGCTCCGGCCAGAAATGAAGTTTTGCCGGAGGTGATGATTGCGCCTTTGACCGCTGGATCACCAACGACTTTGTCCACGCACGCGGTCAGTTCTTCCAAAAACTGGCGTGTGATGACGTTCATCGGGCGGTCTTTTAAATCAATGGTCAGCGTGGCAATGCCGTCGCCGTCAACTTGATAGGTAATCGTTTCGCTCATTTGATTCCTTTGGATGGATTGGCAGGTTAAAACGCGAAAAGTGGATCACTTTTCCGGGCGCATACTACGACAGTTGGCGGCTGAGCGAAAAGCTAACAGGATTACTGAACTACGATCAGTCCTTTGTACATTCCCATGCCGCAGGTCAGTGTCAGTTCCCCGGCTTTTTGCGTGGGCAGCTCAATGATGACCGTTTCGCCGAGGGGTAAATCTCGGCTGATGCCCAGAGCAGGAATAACGATTCGATTCGCGCAGTTGGGCTGACTGTCGCGTGTGATGGCCAGTTTGGCTGGACGATTTGCTTCGATCTTGATTTGAGATGGCGCAAAGCCGCTGGAACCGACTTTGATTTGAATGGCGTCAGCGGGAATTGATGTGACGGTTAGGGTTCGCGGCTTGGCTTCGGCAACGGAAAGCACAAATGGCTGAACGATGACTTGTCCATTCATCTGAAACTGCGCCCACAGTTTGTACAATCCTGCGCGTGGGAAGCTGACAATCGTGCGAATTTCTGAAGGCGGCGGGCCGAGCGATTCAGCGCTGTGGACGTGGGCTTGATCGAGTTGTGTTGGTTTGGTATTGCCGGAATCTTCCAGCGGATGCGCGTGGATAAAACTGCGATGGTCAGGGTCAATGATGACGAAGTGCGCCCACGCGCCAAGATACGGTTCCAGGTTCATAACGGCTTTGCCCGTCGCGGCGTCACGAATGGTGAAGGCGAATTCAATGTCTTCGCCCGCTCGCAGTTGCTGTTTTGGTGCAAGCGTCAGTTGCAACGAGCTTTGTTGTTTTGCCAGTTCATCGTCAGCTTTAAGCTTTTCTGCCGCGCGATGGCGACCTTCAACCGTAACGGTAAAGCTGACTATTCGTTGCGGTTCGCCGGGCGGAGTGAAATCTGCATACAGCCGATACTGCCCGCCGTGCGCGAAGGTGTGCGTGACTTCGTATCGGTCGCTGGTCGTCAGCTCCGGGTGAACGTGCGCGAATTCGGCCAAATCCTCCGAAACGATCAACAGATGTAGCGGCTTTTCGTGGACGGTTTCCATAAAGCGTACCGGAGTGCCGCGCGGAGAGCGAATTTGAAAGCTCAATCGCGACGGCTGACCGGCTTGCATGTTTGGGCCTTCAGTCTTCAGCGTTAGAGTATTTTCGCCGGGCCGATGCGGCCCAATAGTTTCGTGGCAAAGAGGGGTTGCCGATGGTGGGGGAGTTCCATCGGCAAGATCACGAAAGGCTTCAGCCAGTTGTTCGGCGGAAACCTGTCCGTGATAGCGGTGCGCCAGCAGATACGGAAACGCCAACCGCCCCGCAGCGTCAGTCGTCAAAAAGTAAGCGTACGTTCCCGCCGGATATTCCGGCGTTTTGGCAAAGCACCCATTGAATTCATCTAGGTCGCCTACATTTGCCGCAAATTCATAATCTTCGACAAACGCGCCAAGCGGAAACTGCTCGCTGACGTCCGGCCCAAACTGAGCAGGCGTCAGTGCCGTTCCATCAGGCAACTGCGTACGGCGTTTGATCTGGCGCAAACGATACCCGGAACGCATACGCCGCAATTTGCCGCTGACGTCAGCCAAGGCCCAAGGGCCGTAAATCGGATACCCGTCGAAGGCGTACCCGATGATCGGCGAATGCTGGCTGGCGTCGGCAATCAAGTTTTCCAGCACTCCGAGCGAACCGTTATGACCCAGCGTCGCTCTTGGGCGACCCGCCGCAACCAGCGAACCATCATCATTCATGGCCAGCGGATCGAAGTGCCAAAGATTTTGGCCTTGGTACGAAGTCGCTTCGAACTGGTTGTAAATCGGCACGCCATTGACGAATACGCCCAAGACGTCCGAGCGAACACTGGTGTACCTGTCTTTCGCGGGTTCAGGCTGACGCGGAATACGAAAGCGCAGTTGCCGAAGTCGTTCGATATGATCGGCTGGCGTTTGCAACAACCCGAAGTAATAGAGCGAAATTCCGGAAGACCGAATTTCCACGAAGCGATCTAGCAGATTGACTGATTGAACTTCAGGTTGAACACGTGCCAGTTGCGAATTGCCGGAATTCTGACTGGTGATCCACGCCGTACTGACCGGCTCCGCCGCACGCGCCAAAGGAACCAACAAGCAAAGCAGCCAAAACAGGTGTTTCCAGTTCTTCATTCGCGGCGACCCTCAATCTGATGTTCAGTGCTCACGCTTCAGCGTAGGAGTTGAACTTCGACACGCTGAAGCGTGAGCTCTGAACGTTATTGGGAGAAAGTTACTTGATCGAAACGTTGACCTGATTTGAAGCTCGGCCATCGGCGGTGATGATTACGCCAACTTTGCCTTTGCCCGCCAGCGAACGCGGCAGCAGCAAATTGTATTGATCTAAGCCTGTAAAGGTTCCCTGCGGCCCGGCATAAGCCGGGATCAGATTCGTCTCTCCCAGACTGATACTGACTTGAGCGTTTTTGCCCAACCCCGTGCCGAACAAAACCAGATACACAAGATCGGAATCCACGCCCAGATCAATCGGTGTTGGCGTGATCGCTCCGGCAGCCGTGACGCCGTAAACTGGTTCAATGTTTTGCTGACCGTTGCTGCGGAATCGCAACACGTACCCAGCAACGATGCTTTCTGCGCCGACGTTGAACAGGTTTGGATAGGCCGACACGATATTGATCGCGCCGGGGATCGAAAAGGCGCCCGCCGTAATCGTCACCGTTGCCAGTCCAGTCGCTACGGTGTCGGGCACGCGATAATTGACCTGTCCTGCCGAAGCATAGGAAATCGTTGCCGTGTGATTGGTTCCCGCCGCATCGCGCACCGCGACGGTGGCTTCGCCCAATGTGGTTGGCCATGTTGGTGACGAAGCGAACGCTGTTGAGG
>CAZXHW010000639.1:0-5162 GCA_964639915.1 uncultured Heliomicrobium sp. | reverse complement strand
GGCCATCGCGCTCTACGTTCATTGAATAGGGAGAGCCAGGAGGGAGATGAAACTCATCACCCAATACCTCTGGATGAGCTTTTACGTCCACTCCGTTAATGGCAATAATTTTATCGCCAGAGCGTAATTCCTTCGACAAGCTCTGCGGGTCAACTCGCGTAATGCGAAACTCGCCAAATGAAGCTGAACCGTGCCAATCCGCTTTGCTACCGGGTGGGTAAGCCCAGATATAAAAGCTCGCCGCACTATAGACCGACAGCAACGCAAAAAAGGCGCTGCCCAAAACAAGGTGAATCTGTTTGCTTGTCATAAGCTTGATTGAGACTGCACGTTTATATATTTCGAGCTTACTTCACCAACGCAACGATCAGCAATGTCCACACTTGCCCACTATTAGATTGGAGAACTTCAAAACGCTGAGGTCCCATTCCCAGCAAGCCGTCGAGGAATACCCCGGTAACAGGTCAATGGCTAAACGTCTAAGCAAAACACCATCATGACAGGCTGCAACCGCTCGGCTACAATCGCCGCTCTTTTCATTCAACCAACGCTTCAAGGAGCCAACGTGCAAAGCGAAGAACCTGATCTGTCAGAGCCTAGGCCTTATATTGTTTGCGCCAATTGCGGGCAATTGATCCCCAGCCATGCGCCAACCTGTGAATACTGCGGAACAGCTTCCCCACTTGCGCAGCAAATTGGCGAACAACGATTCCTGAATGACCTATTCACCCGGTCGGCTCCGATCACACCAATTCTGATTGGGATCAATTTTGCAATTTACCTGTTGATGTCTTTCGCTGCTGGCGGAGACGTTTCCCAAGCTCTGTTCAGCGGCGCGGATCGTTTTACGCTGCTGGCTTTTGGCGCGCAAAACAACGAGTTACTGCAAAGCGGCCAATGGTTTCGATTGATTACGCCAGCATTTATCCACATCGGATTGATTCACCTTCTGCTGAATTCTTATGTTTTCTGGTCAGTTGGGCCTATGGTCGAAAAGCTCTACGGTTCGGCGCGCTTTCTGGGGATTTACCTGCTGACAGCCGCCGGAGGCTGTTTGGCCAGCTTTATCAATCATTCAATGAAACATGATTTGGTCGGAGCCAGCGCCGGGGCTTCCGGGGCAATTTTCGGTTTGTTCGGCGTAATTGCCGTTTTCAGCTTCCGGTATCGCAGCGAATTGCCTGCCAGATTTCTACAAGCGTTGAAATCTGGTGTATTGCCGGCAATTGCAATCAATCTGGTGATTGGTTTTTCGATCAAATACGTGGATAACGCCGCTCACATTGGAGGCTTGCTGACAGGAGGTTTGCTGGCATTGCTGATCCCCTATATTTCAGCCAGAACAGCCAAGCGTGATGTTCAGATGGACAAAGGGATTCTGGCGCTGTGTGTCGTGACAATCTTGATCAGCTTTGCGTGTGTTTACTGGAAAAGTGCGCCTTTACTGAACCGCCGCCTCACCAAAGTCGAAGCCGTGCTAAACAACATTGAATCGGCGGATACAGCGATGGTCAACGTCTTCCAAGCTTCCAGTCAAAAAGCTGACTGGAAACCGTCAGCACAGGACCTTCTGCAACTGAACGCAGCTTCCGATGCGTTGGAGAAAAGCGTTGCGCCGGACGCAGAGTCAGACAGAATCCGGCTGGAAATGATTCGTTTGCTGCAACAGCAAAAGCAAATCCTAAATCAACCTGGTTCCGGAACCTTGGAGGAACAGCTTGATCCGCTAAGCCAAGAGTTTCTAAAAAACCGCCAGGCCTATACAGATTGGCTGAAAAGTTACGGCCCGAAATATGGATTTGAGTTAAAAGAAAAACCGGTTGATGAAAAGAAGAAATGATTCACCCTTTATGGTTCGTTGGCAAAATTCATAGGAGATAAAATGGCAATCAAAAAAATCGGAGTGTTAGGCGCAGGTTTGATGGGGTCGGGCATCGCGCAGATCGCCGCATCCAGTGGCTACGAAGTCACGTTGGTCGAAGTCAGCGAAGAATTGGTCAAAAAAGGTTTGAGCGGGATTGAAAAGTCGCTGGCCAAGTTCGCCGAAAAGGGTTCGATTACCGCAGAACAGAAAGATGCGACGCTGGCAAGATTACGCGGGACCACCACGCTGGAAGACCTGGCCGACGCCGACATCATTATCGAAGCAATCATCGAAAACCTTCAGATCAAACGCGACACCTACGCCAAGCTCGATCAAATCTGCAAAGCCGAAACCATCTTTGCTTCGAATACTTCTTCGCTGTCGGTAACGGAAATGATGACAGCAACCAGCCCTGAACGGCAGCGCCGTTTCGTCGGCATGCACTTTTTCAATCCTGTCCCACTGATGAAGCTTGTTGAAGTCATCAAAACCATCCTGACAGATGAAACTGTTTACGCTGAAGCCGCCGCGCTGGCTGAATCGTTTGGCAAAACCGTCGTCAAAGCCGGAGACAAAACCGGCTTTATCGTCAATCGGTTGCTGGTTCCATTTATGCTGGATGCCATTCGCGTTTATGAAGAGGGTTTGGCTTCGGTCGTAGACATTGATAACGGAATGAAGCTCGGCTGCAATCATCCGATGGGACCGTTAACGCTGTCGGATTTTGTCGGCCTGGACACGACCTATTACATCGCCAACATCATGTTTGAAGAGTTCAAGGATCGCCGCTTTGCGCCTCCACCGCTGTTGAAACGAATGGTTCAGGCAGGATTATATGGCCGCAAATCCGGCAGAGGCTTTTATGATTACAGCGACCCGAAAAATCCCAAACCAATGAACTTGTAAAAGTAGCCCAGGTTTTCAAACCTGAGCAGACTTGACCAAAAACTCTTTTGTTTTAACAAGAAGCTTACAAACAATATCCGCGCAGGTTGGAAAACCTGCGCTACTGAAATTATGACTCAACTTGCTTTACGAGGCGGCTCGCCCGTCCGCACTTCACCTTTCACCGCCTGGCCGATTTATGACGAACGCGAATCGCGCGCGCTGCAAACTGTGCTGGAAAGTCGCAACTGGGGAGGCTATCCCTGCCCCAATGATTACGCGCGCGAATTCGGCAAACGCTTCGCCGAACACCACGGTGCGACATACGGCATCGCCGTCACCAACGGAACCGTTTCGCTGGAATTGGCGCTGCAAGCTGCAGGCATTGGCGCTGGCGATGAAGTTATTGTTCCGGCTTACACCTGGGAGGGGACGGCGGCGGCCGTTTTGTTCACTGGAGCCGCTCCGGTGTTCGTGGACGTTGATCCTGACACCTATTGTCTGGATACCGCGCTGATCGAAGCCGCCATCACCGAGCGAACTCGTGCCATCATTCCGGTTCACCTAGGATTTCGCTTCGCCGACATGGACGTGATTATGGACATCGCGGCGAAACGCGGATTATTCGTGCTGGAAGATTGTGCGCACGCGCACGGCAGCCAATGGCGCGGAATGGGCGCTGGCTCTATAGGACATGCCGGAAGCTTTTCGTTTCAGACCTCGAAACTAATGACCGCTGGCGAAGGAGGCGCAGTCACAACCAGCGACATCAATCTGGCAGATCAAGTCATCCGCTTGGCCAATTGCGGAAGGCCTCCGCGCCGCGAATCGGTTGGTGAACCGGCGCTTGGCCATAACTACCGTATGACCGAATTTCAGGCGGCCATTTTGCTGGCGCAGCTTGAGCGGCTGGAAGATCAAACTCTTCAGCGGGAACGTCAGACGCAGCGCTTGGAAGAAGGCTTGAAGCAGATTGAAGGCATCAGCCTGCTGCCGCGCGACAGCCGCATCACCCTCCAAGCCAGCTACCATTACGTGTTCCGCTTTCACCCGGAGCAATTCGGCGGCATTCATCGCAATGCCTTTGTCGCCGCGCTCAATGCCGAAGGTGTCCACTGTGACGGGCGATTTTATGAAGCCGTGTACAAGTCTTCCCTGTTTGAATTTGCCGCGGACAAGTTCCCTTCGTGGGCAAACAGCAAACGCGACTTCAACTGCCCGGTCGCCGAACGCGCGGGGTACGAAGAATCTGTCTGGTTGCCCCATCAGATTTTCCTGGGAACTAATGAAGATGTGGATGACGTGCTGACAGCAATTCAGAAGATCAAAACCAATGTCACAGAGCTCGTCGGTTACGAAGACGAGCGCATTCATATTCAAGGAATGTCTCGCGCCCAGCGCGCTTTGCTGGAATCAAAGCCGCCCTATTAAAATGGCTTCAATGAGTGCTTCTGCTCCATCTACATCGCCTGACTACCAACTGGTCCGTTACCGTGCGCTGCTGGCCGTATCGGAAGCCATTACTTCGCATCGCGATTTGTCTTCCCTGCTGCAAGCCTTGTCCCAGCAAATCAATCAGGTTGTGCAGTGCGATTTGATCAGTGTTGTGCTGTACGACGCTGACCGAAACACAATGCGGCTGCATTCGCTGCAATCCAGCGTTGATCTTCCTAAAAAGGAATCATTGGAATTGGGATTGGATCAAAGTCCCGCCGGGCAAGTGTGGCAAACACAAAAGCCGCTGCTCACCAGCCGCCCGGACCAGCTTCAGGCATATCCGGAAGTGCTGGAGCGATTGCAACAGAGCGGGATCAAATCGTTGTGCATGCTGCCGATGAATTCCGCCGGGCGACGCTTGGGCGTGCTGGGCTTCGGCAGCTTGGATGAAGCCGCCTACAACGAATGCGATGTGAGCTTTCTGGAAAAAGTCACGCGGCAAGTGGCCATCGCGGTGGATAACGCGCTGAACTTTGAGCAAGCGCGAACGGCGCAACAACAACTGGCTTCGGAACGCGACCGGTCGCAGTTGCTGCTGGAGGTCAACAACGCCGTTGTTTCCATCCTGGACCTGAAAAAACTGCTGCAAACCGTCTCCACGCGATTGCGGCAAGTGCTGCATCACGACTTTGCCATCCTGGCGCTTTACGAAGAAGAAACAAAAAGCCTGCGTGTTCACGCCTTGGACTCATCACGCAACTGGGATTATCTGGAAGAAAACGAAGTCGTCCCAATCTCCGAAACCGCCGGGGAACAAGCTATCGCCCGGCGCGAAACCATTATTATCAACCAGAAAGATCGTAGCGGATTCCATTCCGAATTTACCGCGCGCATCGCTGCGCAAGGCATTCAATCAAGCTGCATTGCGCCGCTGATTTCTCACAACCGTGTGCTGGGTATCCTGGCGATCAGCAGC
>CAZXHW010000638.1:0-5163 GCA_964639915.1 uncultured Heliomicrobium sp. | reverse complement strand
CGGCGGCATCATTCGCGGAATGGGTCAGCATGCCGCGCAGCGCGTCTTCGACGGATTTTGCGCGGAAGGCTCTGGGCGCCAGACCTGTTACGCCAATGCTGATGTCTTCGCACTTACCACCAGTCACTTTCAACTGGGCAGCGACGCCCACGATGGCAAATCCGGATGCCGATTGAGGCACTTTCAGGTAAACAGCCGCCGCCGGTTGCGCTGGTTTGGCAAAGCGGATTTCAGTAACGATTTCGTCTGATTCGATGGCGCTGGTCATCAAATCCAGAAAGAAATCACTGGCTTTGATCGTTCTGGTGCCTTTGCTGGAGCGGGCGACAATCTCGGCATCAAGCGCCAGAATTGCCGCTGGCCAATCTGCCGCTGGGTCGGCGTGCGTCAGGCTGCCTCCGATTGTCCCTCGGTTACGGACTTGCTGGTCGCCAATTTGCGCGGCTGTCTCGCCGAGCAGAGGGCAATGGGTTTTGATGTCAGCGTTGGCGGCAATTTCTGCATGGGTGGCATTGGCTCCGATACTGATGGCCGAGCCAGTAGCATTGATTGCTTTCAGTTCGGCAATTCGCCCAATGTCAATAATGACACCGGGCGAAGCCAGACGAAGTTTCAACACTGGAATCAGGCTATGCCCACCCGAAAGGATTTTGGCGTTTTCGCCGTGCTCGTCCAGTAATTGCAACGCTTCTTCAATCGTCGTCGGAGCGAAGTATTCAAAGTTTGCAGGAATCATTGCTTCTCCGTTTTTACTTTAGGCTTTGATCGCCTGTTTGATCAGTTCAGCCATTCCAAACTTCTTGTCCTTGTTGAGAAATGCAGGGTTTGGCGTCCAGTAAGGATCCTGGCTCAGGAAAGAATGACTGTCGCCCAGAAGCAGACCAATAAAGACTTCCGCCACAATGCGTCCGCCAACCGGACCCAGGAATATCGGCGTCTTGTCATTTTTGAATGCCTGTTGAGCTTCCGCAAGGATGTAAACCCACAGCGGAGCCTGCCCACGGAATGATCTGCCAAAATCTGTAATGGGACGGTTTTCAGGCAAGTCTTCTTGTGTTGCTTTGCCAATCAGAAGCTTGCTATCAGGAATTGGCCTGATGCCCATTGCTCGCGCAACATCCTGTCCTGACGGCAAACCCAGGCGTAAACTGCGCAGCAGATTTCGTTGGGCCAGCGAAGGAATCCCTGGAGCTTCGGTGCCGGGAAGTTTTCCGAGCGGATCAACCAGCGAGGTGTCAATTTTGTAGGCAGGTTGGACACGATTGATGCCCAGCTTCGGCGGCTTATTGCCCATGTCGAAATACAAGCTCCAATCAATCGCCCAGACGCTGGGAAATTCACGAAAACCATTCAGGCTTTCATCACTGTCCAACTGCGTGAAGATAGAAAAGCGCCCGTCCTGTTTTGGCCCCTGGGTCAGCAGCGTTGTGTTCAAGCGATATTGCGGACGAATCATGGAATGGCCAAAACGATATGCTGCAACGGAAAATTCAACCGGCATAAAAGGCTGGTTGCGAAACTTGTAAAAGCGCAAGTCAGGCCGCACGTCCCAAATGGATTTCTTGGCTTTTAAGTGCGGCAGAATGCTGTTCATCATGTCCCAACCGACAATCGTCGGCAGAAAGTCATATACAACCACCCATTGGTAATGCCAGCGAACTTGCCGTTGCACTTCTTCAAACGGAACATCATTGCCCAGAAAATCCGCCATGAAGTTGTGAAACCGCAGCATGGCGGCGTGCAATTGACAAACAATCACGTTTTCGTCATTGCGCGGATCGCCGATCAACGCGCGCGCGCGACCCGTCGTCGGATTGACTTCGGATTTATGACGAGGCAAGTCTCGCGTCTTTTGATCGAAGCGCTCAGCGCCGGTCAGGCGGCGTCCGAGTTTGAAATGTCTGCCGTCATCTTCGTAAAGATAGGGTTGATCGGCAGGGCCTCGTCCATAAACGTTATCAAGATCGAAACGTGGCGTACGGAAATTGACCAACGAGTCCGGATCGTTTTGTCTTTGCAGGCTGCTGTTCGGATCAAACGTGATGTCGTGATCAATAAACTGTCCCAGGTACGTGAAGCCTGCGGAAATGGCGCTGCTTTCTTCGGCGTCCACTTCGGTTTCCGGTGTGACGTCTTCTTCGGGAACGGCGACGATCGCAGTCCCCAAGGCCTCTAGTTCGGCGGTAGGAAACTTCGCCGATGGCAAGGTGCGAAACATTCGACCGAATCGGCCATCCAGGATTCGCGATTCCAGGGTTGAATCAAGGCCGCGAATCACGCCGTGAAAGTGTGGCCGGGGAGTCAGGTTTGGGGGTTCAGGATTATTTGCGACGGAAGTTTTTTGTTGGGGTTTTGCCATAACAAATCTCCTAAACGGCAGGTAATGATCGAGAGCCGTTTTGATAACAGTTGCTGAGTTTATTTATTCATCAATCGCCATAGCTTTTCTGGACGAAGTGGCAGATCAATGTGACTGACGCCAAAAGGAGCCATAGCGTCAATGACCGAATTGGCAGTTGCGGGAGTCGAACCGATTGTGCCCGCTTCACCAACGCCTTTTGCGCCGAGCGGGTTGACATCGGTTGGGGTAACGGTGTGATCAAGCTCAAAGTATGGAAGCTGGTGCGCTTTGGGCACGGCGTAATCCATCAGTTCGCCGGTCAACAATTGACCGTTTTCATCGTACACCACTTCTTCAAATAGCGCCTGCGCCATGCCCTGTGCAATGCCGCCGTGAATCTGGCCTTGCACGATCAACGGATTGATCTGATTGCCGCAATCGTCAACAGCGATGTAGCGCAGAATCTTTACATCGCCAGTGTCGCGGTCAACTTCCGAAACGCATATGTGTGTGCCGGATGGGAAGGTGAAATTCTTCGGTTCGAAAAAGTGCGTGGCAGTCAGTCCCGGTTCAAAGTCTTCGGGAACGTTGTGCGGGATGTAAGCCGCCAGCGCGACTTCTTGAATCGAAACTGATTTGTCGTTTGGTGCGCCGACAAACTTGCCGTCTTCAAATGTCAGGCTGGCTTCGTCGGTTTGCAGCAAATGAGCTGCCAGGGTTTTTGCCTTGGCGACAACTTTTTCAGCAGCTTTTACCAACGCGGCTCCGCCGACGGCTAGGCCACGGCTGCCGAACGTTCCAATGCCGTATTGCACGATGGACGTATCGCCGTGAATAACCAGCACGTCGTTCATATCTATGCCGAGCATGTCCCCAATGATTTGCGCGAACGCGGTTTCTTCCCCCTGTCCGTGCGGAGAAATACCCGTCAGCACGGTGACTTTGCCGGTTGGCTCAACGCGAACTGTCGCGCTTTCCCATCCTCCGGCGGGCAAGGCAATCGAAGGCCCCATCGCGCAAATTTCCACGTAGGTCGAAACGCCAATGCCAATCAGACGGCCTTGCTTGCGGGCTTCGGCTTGTTCGGCGCGCAGCTTTTTGTAGTCGGCCATTGCCAGAGCTTTATCGAGCGCTTTTTCGTAATCGCCTGTGTCGTAAAACAATCCTGTTGCCGTGGCGAATGGGAACTCCTCCGGCTTCGGCATGTTTTTGCGCCGCAAATCAACCGGGTCCATATTCAATTCACGCGCGACGCAATCCATCATTCGTTCGACCAGATAAGTCGCTTCGGGGCGACCGGCTCCGCGATACGCATCGGTGGACATTTTGTTGGTAAAGACGCCAATGCAATTCATTTGAATCGCCGGAATCTTGTAACAGCCCGACAGCATCAAACCAGTCAACGTTGGAATCGCTGGAGTCAGAAGTTGTAGATACGCTCCCAGATCAGCCGTCACGTTGTAGCGAAGTCCAAGCAAGGTGCCGTCGTTTTTGACGGCGACTTCACAGGTACCAACTTGCGCGCGTCCATGAATCGTTGCCTGAAAGTTTTCGCGGCGAGATTCGATCCATTTCACAGGCTTGTTGAGCTGCATCGAAATCCAGCCGAGCAGCGCTTCTTCGGCATAAACGTTCAGCTTGCATCCGAATCCGCGCCGACTTCCGGGGTAATGACGCGCAGTCTGTTTTCAGCCATCCCCAGCATAATCGCCACCTGGGTTCGCATCAGATGCGGAATCTGCGTCGAAGACCACAACGTCATTTGCTCTTCGCCAGGGAAGTATTGGGCCAGTACGCCGCGTGGTTCCATGGAAATCGGAGCCAGCCGCTGATGATTCAACTTCTCTTTGACGATTTTGTCGGCTGTGGCAAAGGCAGCGTCAATGTCGCCGGTTCCAGCTTGGTGAGTAAACGCGATGTTGGTTCCAAACTCTTCGTGAATGATCGGCGAATCGCTTTGAGCGGCTGCTTCAGCGTCGCTGATCACATCCAGCGGATCGTAATCCACTTCGATCAAATCGGCTGTGTCACGCGCCGTGTATTTGTCGGTGGCGACAACTGCGGCGATAGGCTGACCGACGAAAATTACTTTGCCATTTGCCAGCACTGGGTATTTCGGCACATTCAATCCCGGCAGCGCAGCCGCGCAGGGAACTAAGCCAATTTTGCCCGCGACATCCGCGCCTGTGTAGACAGCGACAACTCCGGGAGAGGTTTTTGCGGCATCTGTATTGATCGAATTGATTTTGGCGTGCGCATACTGGCTTCGCAAAATGACGACGTGCAACGTATCCGCCAGTTTGATGTCATCCACGTAATGCCCTATGCCTTTAACCAGACGCGGGTCTTCGGTACGTTTAACTTTTTGTCCAATGTATTTTGCTAAGAAAGACATACCATCCTCCTAAACGAAGTCGGTTTTTGACAGGATTGACAAGATTTTTGCAGGATTTTCGACTTGGAAAATAGATATAAAATCCTGAAGAATCCTGCTCATCCTGTCTAAAAATGTTTAGATTCTCATCTTTACTGCTGCGTATTTCACGGACTCAACGATGTTTTGGTAGCCGGTGCAGCGGCACAAATTGCCTTCGATGCCGTGGCGGATTTCGTCTTCGGTTGGATTGGGATTGTCTTTCAACAATCCGCAGACAGCCATAACCATTCCAGGAGTGCAGTATCCGCACTGCAAGCCGTGTTTCTCCCAGAATCCCTCCTGGACCGGATGAAGCTGGCCGTTTTGGGCGAGTCCTTCGATAGTAGTGACTTCAGCGCCGTCGGCTTGAACTGCCAGCACGCAGCAGGATTTGGCGGTTTGACCG
>CAZXHW010000637.1:0-5168 GCA_964639915.1 uncultured Heliomicrobium sp. | reverse complement strand
CCTCTGCACAACGCCATTGAACTAGACAAGGACGACGCAGCGGCGCTGGCTGATTACCTGGCCGACAACGAAGAAAGTTTTGTTGATTTTCTTTACAAGCGCCGCGTGAGCTTGCCCCGACGCCACAGCGACAACCTGAAAAACACGCTTCGCGGCGGAGTGGGGTAAGTCATGACGTTCGAAGACTTCAAAACCATCGGCGAATTCCTGGAAGAAAACGAAAAGGCGTTGACGGCGTTCCTGGACGGCGACAACGGCAAAGCCGCCGTGCTGATCAATGACTTTCAGAACTTCGCCTTCGACGCCGAAACCGCAGACAACTTGCTCTGGGAACCAAAAGATGATGACAACGACGAATAACGGGAAAGTGGTTCGCATTGTGCTGCTGGTTGCCTTCACGCCCAGCTTCAATTCAGACGGCCTGAACGGCGTTTGTTCGATGTTCAACACACTGGAAGCCGCCCAGCGATTTTCAGACCGGTTGCGCCTGATTCCACCGGACACACGACATTTCATTTATTGCCGATACGGCATCGGCTAACGAGTTTGCGCAACGCCGGGAAGTCGGCAGCTTGAAGGCGAGGCGCAAAGAACACTGGTGAAGGGCAGTAACGGAGACAGGCAAAGTGCGAATGAAGACTCCACGCCACACCAGTTATGACAAGCCTGCGCTATCCACTGGCAATGTTCCGAGCAATGCCAACGGACAAGCGTCCGACTACCAGCATAGCGCAGGCTTTTTTTCTTAGGAGTAACCCGATGAAAACAACCACCGCACCAGCAGGCAATAAAACACGCAGCCAGGTGAAAGCGATCTGGGCATTGGCCTGGAAAAAGGGAATGAGCGACGAACAGCTTCACCTGTTGGTTGAAGCCGAAACCGGCAATCCATCCATCCGCGCACTGAATAAACAAAACGCCGACAAAGTCATCATCGCCCTGGACGGCAAGCCCCAATTCAAATCGAATCCAAAACGCACGCGGCAAGATCATCACCAGCAAACCGGAACCAGGCAGATTGTCGGCGGCACGCAGTTGGAGTTGATCAATTCGCTAGCGGCCAAGCGCGGGTGGAATGACGAAAGCCTGAAAAAGTTTTGCCAGCGAATGCTGCACAAAGACGCGCCGACCACGACGAAGCAAGCCAACACCATCATCGAGGCGCTGAAAGATATGAACCGCCGCGACAACCTTTAACCCTCACAACGGAGCAATCAATGGAAGCAATCACAGACATTATGGAGCGAACGCTCACACCCGATGCAGCAGCAGCACCCAAGGCCGAACGCAGTGACGATGAATACGTCATCGCTGCATTCAAAAAAGGGCTGGCCGTTTTGGAAGCCCTGAAAGGCCAGGAATACGAGCCGGTCAGCGTCCGCGAAATCGAACGTCGGACAAAGTTCGATTACGACTTTTGCCGCCGCGCGCTGAAGACGCTGAAGGTCACAGGCTGGGCAATCGAAGATAGCAACGGCTGGCGACTGAGTGTCAAGGCGATGCAGTTTTCAAACGATTTCTTGAAATGGGCGGCGAGCTTAACCGGCAAGCGCGATTCTGGAACTTCAGAATCGTAAGACGAAAACAAAGGACTTACAGCCCCGTAATTCCTATTTCAGAATTGAAAAGGACGTTGACTCAATGAAAAACACCGCAAAGGACAGTATTAAAAAGGGCGAAATGGCCTTGGTTGCAACCGCCCAGCAGCATCTGGAAATTGCGCCACAGCAAAAGGCCAACATTGAATTTTATGAACTCATTGGAGCGGCCAAGGTTATCAACCGATTGACCACAAGCCTGACCTCCCAATTGCTTATGACCCTCAAGCGGTTTCAGGAAAACGAAAGCTACAAAGCTTACGGCTGCGATACCTGGGTTCAATTCCTGAAAGAGCATCCTGAACTGGATTTATCCAAAAATCAGTATTACGACCGGATCAAGCTTTTGGAGTCCGAAGGCGCGGAAGTGTTTGACCTGTTGACGCAAATGAACGTGCCGCTATCAGCCCGGAAACAACTGACCAGCGGCAGCATTATGCTGGAAGGTAACGAACTGCTGATCGGCGAACAACGTGTTCCGGTAGATGATGCGAAAAAAGTCAAACGCGCCATTTCGCAAATCGCCGAACAGATGGAACGGCTGGAAATGAAAGCCGAAAAAGCCACCAAGGAAAACGAAAAGCTCAAAGGCAAGCTTGAAGACGCCAGAGCCGCCGCCCGCGATGCCGCCAGCACAGTGCCATTCAACGACAACACCGACCCGGCCAATCAGGCGTATATGCGCGTTGTCGCCAGTCTGACCGAGCTTACCCGCGAACTTTCCGAAATGGACGCCGAAGATGCCGAAGGCCGCTTGACCAGCTATCGCCCTGGCATTTCTCAGGCGGTCGAAAATTGCTTCACCTTCAGCGCGGCGAATTCACCAACCCGCCGTCCCGATCAACTGAAAAGCCAAATCGGCCTGAGCGACACAGAGCTTGCCGACCTGATGGAGGAATAACCCAATGTCAGCAATTGAAATTTTGTTCAACTTATTCATCAACGCCCTGTTGCCCTTCATCTTCGGCGGTGTCGTCATCGGCTCAATCGTTCGTGCGGTGGATAACCGCACGATCCGCGATTTAACAATCTTGCTGCAAGGCTTCGGCGTGCTGCGCGTCGAAAAGCCTCGCTGGGCTTGGTCAAAGCGTTGGGGCATCAGCTTTGGCCAGAAGTAGGCGCGGGTGAACTTATGCCGACCCGCGCCTACAAACTTTCAACCTTCATTTCATCCATAGGAGTTATATGAATCCCGTAACCGACCGAGACAAGCTAGTCGCTGAACTTTGCGAAACCTACGATTTAAGCCCTGGCCAAATCACTTTCAATTCCATCGGCGAACCCGTTCTGAATTTTGATGCTCTGCAAGTGATGACACACGCGCTTTGCACGCAGATCAAGTATGACGAAGTTTCGCCCAACAACCTGGAACACGCCAACAACTTCATTTCCTGCACGGCACGTTTGACACTGGACGATGGCCGCGAAATTACCCGCGTGGATATTGCACAGATGGGCGAGCGAATTGGCACGGAAGATTCAATTGAATCAATCCCACAGGCCATCAACGTCGCTTCGGCGCGTGCCTACCGGAAAGCTTTGCGAGCGATTGGCTTCAATGCTATTCGTGCCCACTACCAGGCCAAACAGGGCAACGCCTTTGCCGCCGAAGTAGAAAACGAAGACGACAGCAAAGACCGCCGCGAATTGCACGCGTTAGCCGCCGAGCTTGGGTACATCAAAGGCAACGACCGCAACCTATACCGCGATCTGCTGCGCACCATGTACAACGGCAAGGTTTCATCCACTCAGCTTACGGATATCGAAGCGAGGGAACTGCTGGCCTTTCTGCGCCAGCAGGCCGCTCGCGTGCGCCGTGAAGCCGAACTGAAGGCAGCATAAGCGGAGGCCGCTGCCTTTCCGGGTTGGCGCGTGACTGCCCTTGTTACGCGCCAACGATTCTCACCTTTCAAACCCAATGGATGATATGCCTCATTACAATCTGGATTCCTTGAAACAAGAAGAAATTCGCACGGCGCTGACCGGCCTGAAGGGCAAAGCGTTGGCCGATGCCGCCAAGCGATTTTCGACCGCGCACAACGTCTCTGTGCAAACCATCTATCGCATCACTGAAGACTTGCGGCCACAGAGAAAAACACGCAACGACAAAGGGAAACGGCGCGCCGACCTGTTGAACCATCCCGGCCTGGCACTGACCGCCGAACTGGTTGCCACGCGCAACCTTGATCCTGACCTGGCGATTGAAACCGCTAGAGCGAATGGCCACGAAGTGCCCGTTTCGTTGGGCACAACCCGCCGTTACCTGCGCGAACACGGCATCAGCCGACGCCAGCGCAATAAGGAAATCAGGGCTTTTCGCCGCTGGGAAGCAAAAGCGCCTTGCGAAATCTTCCAGTTCGATATTTCGGGCGTGAAAGAACGCTGGTTTGATCTGACAACGCGGAAGATTCTTCACGTCAGCAGCAAAGACGTAAACGAAAACCATCCGAACCAAAATCCGAACCGCGTCAAGGTTTGGAAGTTCACGTTGATTGATGATTTTTCGCGCCGCCGTTTCTTCCGGTTTTATCCCATCAACAAGCCGACCAGCGTTGAAGTCATTGACTTTCTGTTACAGGCGTTTCGCAAGCTGGGCGTGCCGAAAACGCTCTATACCGACAATGACGCCGTCATCATCAGCAAACGAATGCGCCGCGCAGAAAGCATCCTGCAAAAGGCGTTTGAAGAGTCGGGCGGTTTTCGATTGCTTCAGCACACAGCCCACAACGCCCAGGCTACCGGCAAGGTCGAACGTTCGCATCAGGTGATAGAGAAATTCGAAAAGCTGATCGGGCTGAAGTTTCAAACGCCTTCGATTGAAGCGTTGAACGAATTCTGTGTTCAGGTTTGTGAAGCCCTGGATTGGCAACCGCATAGCACAACGGGCGAAAAACCAATGCTGCGCTGGCAATCGGTCAATCTGGCTTTGCGAATGCCGCCACACGAAACCTTGGACGCGGCGTTCAAGTGCGAAGAGTTCACGCGCAAGCTGAACGCCGATGTCACCATCAGCTACAAAGGCGCGAGCTTCCAATTGCCGCGCAAACGTCCGTTTGTGGATTGGATCGGCCAGACGCTGACCATCGTTTGGCCAGCAGGCGAAGCCGATTGGTTCACCGTCATTGGTGCCGATGGCGTGGAGTATGAAATCAGCCGCACAGTCGCCAGCGCAGACGCCGCAGGCGAATTCAAACAGGCCGAAGAAACCACGCGCCAGCGCACGATGAAAGTGCTGACCGAACGCGCCAGCGAGCGCAAGGCCGAACACAAGGCAACTGGCACGGAATTGATTGTGCCTGGCTTCGATGTGCCGTTTGAAGAAAACGAACAGCAGCGCCCAGCGATGATGCCAAAGCGCATCATCGAAATGCCGCTGGAACATCTGCCCGCCGCGCAAACAGGCGAAGTCGTAAAGTACCTGGCGTTCTGGCCAGCTTTCCGCGCCCTCGTTGACGAAGGCGCGCTGGAAAACGACACCGCCGACAAAGAGTTCTTGCGCGCCATATTCAATGGCCGCGATGAAATTACCGATGTTGAAATTCGCTCTGCACTTGAGGCTCGCAACGCAGA
>CAZXHW010000636.1:0-5174 GCA_964639915.1 uncultured Heliomicrobium sp. | reverse complement strand
GGTCGGCAGCTAGTTGCAACGAAATACAGCACCACAAACTACATGGCATAACAGTGGGTGATGAGTTTTATCATTCACTTCATTTGAAAGCGCCCTTGGTTCGCACGCGATGCAGGCGGGGAACAGTTCTGCTGCCAAGCTGAGCAAACGCCGAAGTCAGGGGCGAACCGGCGCTTTCATTGTTCTTTTCTTGGTTGTCACTCGAAACATCAATTGACACTTTCCTGAAACATGGCAATACTCCGCCAACCTGCGAGTTGATTGAAAATCCCTCTAATCCCCCTTTGACGATAACGATCGCCAAACTGAACTGCATGCGTGCCCAGCCTTGCGGTTTCGGAGGAGCTATGAAAATCAACTCGACCTGTACACTCACCTTGCTGTTTCTGATATTGCTTAGCGTTTCTGCCTTTGCTCAAAGCGACTCTACCGAGTCGGTTCCTGTTTCATCTAATCCCGCAACGGAAACTTCTGCTTCGGGCAACGCCGTTCAACCGCAATCTAAAGGCACATTTTCGCGAATGGGCATCTTTTCCCTGGAGCTGTCTGCTGGCGGTTTCGGACCCAGAGGAGATTTGCGCCAGAGCGGTTTGTTTGAAAATGCTTTCGCCATAGGAGTCAACGGAGGCATCACGCCGCCGAAAATTAGGCAACTGCAAATTGATTTCGGTTCGGACTTTGCCTTTCAAGGACTGACCGGACGGCGCAGTATCCCGGTTGGCCCAGGCCTGGGAATCAAGGTCAACGATTCACAGATTTTCCCTTATGCCGGCGCGCGCGTGTACCTGACACCTCGCCGCAGCAAGGTGCAGGCTTCCGTTGGCGGCGGCGGCGCGCTGGGCACTTACAACGAATACATCAACACAGGCGACGATTACGGTCCAAGCCTGGATTGCACGGTTTGCGAATCGCGCTGGGGAACTGGCGGGTACGTCATGGGCCAGGTTCGGTATCGGTTTGAAAACGGACTCGGCCTGGGTTTGACGACCAAATACTATTCGATCCGAACCAGCGGCTATGGCTTTTCCAACGTGCTGGGAAGGCGTTCGTCGGATCAATGGCTGGGCTTGATGCTCACCGTCAGTTTCAATTGAGCAGGAAATGAAAAGGGCAGGTTTTGTTGGCCTGCCCTTTTCGTTGGATTCAACTTTCAACCGTAACTGGCGCGTAAGATTCCAGGTAGCCACATCGGACACACCCGAATGTGACCACCTGAAGCTTTTCCTTGTCGCCCGTTCTCAATCCCCACCAACGTTTGTCAGGAGGACCATCTACCCAGATAGGAACGTTCGACGAGTTATGGTCTCCCTTATCAAGCAGAAACCCTTCCTCCATCGCGGATTTGCATTTTGGACAGGTTGGATTTGAACCGGCCATCTTCAACCTCCTGAAGGGGAATTGGCTTGAAGCTACTTTTTCTTGGCCGCCCATTTCACCGCGCCCACCAGCATGGTTTGATACCGCGCATCATTCCAGATAGCCGAATTGTGGCCAGGTTCGCTGTAAAACACGCGGCCTTTGCCGTAGTTGCGATACCAGACCAGCGGGAAGGAATCGGGTTTGATGTTGGGAGCGTCGGCCGTCGCATGGATTCCTTTCGCGCCTTTTTTGGTCATGTCGGTCTTTGTCGTGTCCATGCTCATCACAACTTTGTTTTCTTTGAAGTTGAATTGTTTGTACTGATAGGTTTCTTCCGTCCACTCAAACGAATCTTCAAACTGTTTGGTCAACGGGAAGTTCTTGTCATCTTTGCGAACCGCGACTTTGGTGTTAGCCGTCCAGGGATGGCCATCGAAATACCCGCCGACCAATTCGCCGTATTCCGCCCACTTGTAAAATGTGTCGGTTGCGCTGTGAATGCCGATGAAACCTTTGCCGTTTTTGATGAAATCCAGGAACAGCTTTTTCTGTTCGTCCGACCAGGGCAGTTCGCCAGTGGTGTAAAAGATCAGCACATCCACGTTTTTCAAGTTGTCGGCAGTAATGACGCTGGCAGAATCCTGCGAAATGGTGACTTCAAAACCATTTTTGTCGCCAAGCTCTTTCATGATCTTTTCAGATTCAGGCAGCACGCCGTGCTTGAAGCCTTTGCATTCCGTGATGTATGTCACGCGGATTTTCTTTTGTGCAGAAGCTTTTGTGATCGGCGAAATCGCCGAAGCCGCGAAGATAAAAACGAATGCAATTAACCAAAGTAAGTTTCGCTTGTTCATGATGGTGTCCTTGATGGAATGCGGAACACTTTGGAGTGCGGCGGCTCCAGCGCCGCTTTGGTAGTTCTTGCTTTGCAATTCGGTTTGTTCAGCAAAGAACTTCCAAAGCTACGCCAAAGGCGTGACACTCCAAAGGTTCCAGGTTATGACCGATACGCTTGCCGTCCGACGCCTTGCACCGGAATGCCTTGCGCAGCCAGCACTTCGTTTTGCAGCGCGAACATACAAGCTGCCGCTTCGTCAATTTTGCGCGCGAAGGCGATGGAGCCTTGCAGGATTGGTTTCAGCAATTCTTTATCCTGAATACGCGCTTTCGGATATTCGTGCTCGACAATCAAGTAGGTGTTTTCGACATCAAGCTGCAACAATTCACGCGCAGCCAACTGATGATCCAGCCAATCCACCGTGCGGTTTTGCAGGTAAGCCAGCGGATCGTGCTTGGCCGTGCCGGGCAGTTCGTGTTCGCACAAGACAACCTGTTTCGCCCAGGCGTTCAAATGATCCACAACGTTCGGGCTGGGTTTACCGTTGATCATATCGCCGCGCTCAACGGTCTGGCCGCCGTAACCCCAAGCCGACACGCCTTTGGAATCAATAACCTGGCCTTTGACGTGGAAACCGCCAATCAGGAAGTTGTAGCCAGTGTCTTTCAGATATTGGAACAGCGAGCGGGTATCCTGACCCATCAGGATGGCATGTGACGGATCGTAGTGAATGCGGAACTGATCGCCGACGCCATGCTTTTCGCAAATTCGATGCAGTGCAATCCAAGTTCCTGGCGTGTAGGCGATGTTGTTGTGCCAGTTATCGCCCGGAACCCAGCCCGGCATCGGGCACTGTTCGATGCGGTACACCAGGCCGCGTTCTTTGGCGGCTTTCAGCAGCGGGATGAACCATTCTTCAAAATCCAACAGGTTCTGATCCATGTTTGTCGCCTGATTGCGTCCGACAAAGCCGCAAACAGCGCTGACTTCCAGTTCGACCGCCGCGTCCATTGCGCGCAGCATAAAGTCATGTTTCTTTTTCCGAAGTGCCGGATCGTGATGCAGCATGTTGTCGAAATAGCCAACTTCGGAAATTCCGACCTTGTATTCCTGCATTGCGGCGCGAACGCGCTTGGCGCGGTCTTTCGAAAATGGTTGGCGCAAATCCAGATGATTGGCGGTCGGGTCGAGCATCGCTTCAGCGGGAATATCGGATTCGGAAGGATGTAGGGCGGAACCAAGCTGGATGTAATTCACGCCCATTTCGCTGGCGAATTTCAACCATTCTTCGATGGCCAAATCCGGATCGGGATCGCGTTTTTCGCGCGGAGTCAGTTCCTGCAAAGCGGCAGTAAGTACGCCGACTTTCATAAACTTCGGCTCAAAGGCTTTGACGGACATAGCAAAGATGCTCCTTTTAGTGGTGATGGTTTATCTCTCGAAATGAACGATTAGTGCGGAAGCTTTTCAGTCAGAACGCCGCTGAAAAGTTGATTGATGGCCAAGCAAAGAAGGAGCCAGCCATCGGCTTCGGAGTCTGCCCGACGTGCCAAAACGTGTCAAGCAAATGGTCTGTCCAATCGGAATAGGCGGTAGAAGCCAGATCAAATGCCCGGATCAAATGTAAAGACGCAAAAGAGATTTGCTGACAGTGTCACTCAATTTGTCATAAAGGCAGGCGATGTAGCTAAACTTCCTTAACCGCCTTTTCTCAACTCCGTCAGGACAAGCTTTGCAACAGTCTTCAATGCATCAAAGACGCCAACGCCGGTTCTGGCAATACCTTCGAAATCAGGAACATTGGTCGGATTCAGTATGGATCGAAGCACTTCGACGCTGGCGATTTCCGGCAGGTCACGTTTGTTGTATTGAATGACATACGGAATCTTGTCGAGTGAAAAGCCATGTTCGGCGAGGTTATAGCGCAAGTTTTCCACGGATTCCTGGTTTGCCTCCAGGCGATCCAATTGGGAATCCGCCACGAAGACCACACCATCAACGCCTTTCAGAATCAGCTTTCTGCTCGCGTCATAAAAGACCTGGCCGGGAAGGGTGTGCAGGTGAAATCGAGTCTTGAATCCACGTATTTCTCCGAGCGCGAGTGGAAGGAAGTCGAAAAAGAGTGTGCGATCAGTCTCGCTGGCGAGCGAGATCATTTTTCCCTTCGCGTCAGGGTTTGTCCTCTCGTAGATGTACTGCAGGTTCGTTGTTTTTCCACTAAGCCCGGGGCCGTAGTAGACGATTTTGCAGTTAATTTCTTTAGCTGCATAGTTAATAAAGCTCATCAGATTTTCTCCTTGCCACAAAGGCGTTCATCACGTTGATTCGCACTCCAATGACTTAAAATCGCCCCAGCCTTTGGGGTTTTTCTGTTCGGCAGGCCACAGCGAATGCTGCTCTTCGCTGTTGACGATCACGTTCTAGATCACGCCGTTTTCTTCAATCAATCCAAGCCATGTATTTGTTCCTTTGGATTCCAGTGAAGTCAGAAGCAGAGGCAATTGAATCCGTGAAACCGCCTCTGCGTTCTGGTTTCCCGACGCGGCAACTGCGCTTTCATAATGACGTTCTGCTTAACCGAGAATTGCTGTTGACCAAGTCTAAAGCGTAGTGTCATTAAGCGGAAAAGAGCGAAATCGAGTTGCAAAAAGGGACAAACCGGACGAATCGCTTTTCGGAAAAGACGGATTCGCCCGGTTTTCATTCAGGCTGCAATCGCGGATTACGGCGCAAAATATCCCGACAGGTCAATCACCAGATCGGTGGTTGATGCTGAGAACACCTTGAACGCTCCATCGCCGGACCCCAACCCAACAATGAAATGCCGGTTGAAGTTTTTGTTTGCGATGTAATTAGACGCCGCAACAAACGGCTGTGTTGCGGAACTTGGCCAGAACGTCAGGAAGCCGTTGGCCAACGGATTCACCACTGTGGCATTGCCGACAATGGCCAGCGCCGAATTATCCACGGTCATTCC
>CAZXHW010000635.1:0-5179 GCA_964639915.1 uncultured Heliomicrobium sp. | reverse complement strand
AAGCGGATCGTGGGTAATGCCGGCCAGAACTTCGACGCCGGGTTTTGCCATCGGCATCAAGCTGGCGGCTTCGAGTTTTATGTTGTGCGCGGCTAGTTGTTCGGCAAGTTGTTTATAGCCAGCGGCGGTGTCAGCAGGAGCGATGTTCAGCAGAACTCCACCTACGTCGGATTTATGCAGCACGGCGGGTTCGTGAATTTTC
The DNA here is from genome assembly GCA_964639915.1 of uncultured Heliomicrobium sp. GTDB lineage: Bacteria > Acidobacteriota > Blastocatellia > RBC074 > RBC074 > RBC074. The sequence continues at coordinate 4,977 of CAZXHW010000635.1, read as the reverse complement.
AGCGCGATGGGAGAACCGATTGCGGAGGCGATGGCAAAGGCTTCTTCAGCGGAACAGACAATTTTCGGTGCGACGATCTGAATACCAGCAGCGCCAAGCAAGGCAGCGACATCGGTTTGGCTCAACCAGCCACCGTCTGTGTAATTGGCAATGATTGCCTGGGTTACGTCGCGGTCAACTTTGATATCGGCGATGCTGCCGGTTGGCATTGATCGCCACAAGCCATATTTTGCAGCAGCGGCCAAGGCGACGGCGGCGCTTTCGGGAAAGTTATAAACCGGCACCGAACGGTTGGCTTTTGCGCCTTTGGGTTCGCTGACTGGAACTTTGATGGTTGGCGCATACGGATCGAAAAACACAGCCGCAACGGTTTTCTGCAAATTTGGCCGAGCGGCCAGCACGTCGCTCATCACCTCGGCGACTTCGCGCGTGGGCGTGGCCAACGGCGGGATGAAAATCACCAGCAGCGAATCCAGGTCAGGATCGTCGCAAAGGATTTCCAGGCAAGCCCGGTATTGCGCCGGACTGCCGCTAGCAATCAGGTCTACAGGATTTGTGACAGTCGCGGCGGCGGGCAGGACTTCCCGCAAACGGCCTTGCGTGGCTTCGCTGAGTTGCGGGATTTCCAGCCCGGCAGCGACGGCGGCGTCAACCGCGATGATGCCTGGGCCTCCGCCGTTGGTTAGCACGCCCAATCGTTTGCCTTGCGGAATTGGCTGCGAAGCCAGCAAACGCGCAACCGCAAAGAACTCTGCCAGTGTGTCAACACGAATGATTCCGGTTTGCGCAAACAGCGCGTCAGCGGCACGGTCGGAGCTGGCCAGCGCGGCGGTGTGGCTGGAAGCGGCGCGCGCGCCTGCGCCGGTTCGACCGGATTTCACTGCGACAATTGGTTTTGCGCGCGACACGCGCCGGGCGATTCGGGCAAAGCGGCGCGGGTTCCCGAAGCTTTCCAGATAAAACAGAATCACATCGGTCGCTTCGTCCGATTCCCAGAATTGCAGCAAATCGTTGCCGGAAACGTCGGCCTTGTTGCCTACGCTGATGAACGAAGACACGCCCAAACCCAGCTTGCCTGCCTGCGCCATCAGCGCCAAACCCAGCGCGCCGGATTGTGAACTCATCGCCACGTTTCCGGTGGGCGGTTCAACGGGCGCGAACGTGCCTAGCAAACGAACTTTGCCGGAAGTGTTGACCAGTCCCATGCAGTTCGGCCCAACCAATCGCATCCCAGAAGCGCGGCACACGTCCACCAATTCTTTTTGACTGGCTCGGCCTTCCGCGCCGGTTTCGGCAAAGCCTGCGGTCAGGACGCACAAGGCTCTGACTTTGGCAGTGGCGCATTGTCTGGCAACTTCGACGACGTATTTCGAAGGAACCGCGATGAACACCAGTTCAGGCGTTTCCGGCAATTCAGCAACTGAGGCATACGCACGAACTCCTGTAATCGAAGCTGCCGAAGGATTTACTGGATAGAGCGTTCCGGTGAATCCCCAGCGCAACAAATTGCGAAACAGCGCGCCTCCGACCGAAGCCGGATCGCGGCTGGCTCCGATAACGGCGACGGTTTTGGGTTCAAAGACAGCGGTCAAACTGGCGCGTTCGGCTTCGGCTTCCTGGGCATCGCGGCGCGCTTCGGCAACTTCACTGCGGCTGATGGGGAATTCCAGATGCGTCACGCCGTAGCTTATATTTGAAGTCAGCGCGTATCCGGCTTTGCGAAACACGGACAGCATCAGCCGGTTGTCGGCCAGAACGTCGGCGGCAAACCGCTTGACGCCGTGATCGCGGGCGACTTCGGCCAAAGCATCCAGCAAGATGGAGCCAATGCCTTTGCGCTGCATGGCGTCTTCGACCAGAAAAGAAACTTCGGCAACCGTCGGGTGTTTTTCCAGCACGAAATACCGGCCAACAGCGACAATCTTCTCGTCCGAATTTTCGCCCTGGGTGATGACCAGCGCGACGTGGCTTTGGCCGTCGGCGGCGGTCAGTTGATCCAACTGAGAATCCGGCAGGGAAGTCACCATCCGCAAAAAACGATACCGAATGGTTTCTGGCGAACAGCGATTGAACAGTGCCACCAATCCTTCGCGGTCGGTTTGATGAAGCGGACGCATACGCAATACCGCGCCGTCGCGCAACAGCACATCGCGGGAAAATAGCTTTTGGGAATCATTGCTTGAGATGTTCATACGATGCGTTCATTTTCTACGAAGCGAAGGCAGGTTGTCACTTCGGAATTTCCGGCTGCGCATATCAAATTGTCGGCAGGATGATTGACAGCTTGGCGCTTGCCAAGAACAATGCGGCGGGACATTGGCTGTCCTGATTTTCCACGAAACAAGTCTTTCCCCAAGTAATTCAAAACCTTTCGGCAAAAGTGCGAGCGGTTGATTGTCAGCCGTGATTCACAAGTGGAGGCTATCTATGCGTTTGCTCAAATCCGTCGCGTTGATTTTTTCATTGATTGTTTGTCTGGCTGTATCTGCCCTGGCGGCGGTTAAACCGCACGCGCTGTTTTCTGATGGATGCGTTTTGCAACAGGGAATGCCTGTTCCGGTTTGGGGCTGGGCAGACGACGGCGAAAAAATCACGGTCGAGTTTCAGGGACAGAAAGTGACAGCGACAACCAGCGGCGGCAAATGGATGGTTACGCTGAAAGAATTGAAAGCCGGTGGGCCGTTTGAAATGAAGCTCAGCGGATCGAACACCGTGACGATCAAAAACATTCTGGTTGGCGAAGTCTGGTTGTGCAGCGGCCAATCGAACATGCAGTGGGCAATGACCCAAACCGCCAACGCGAAAGAAGACATCGCCGCGGCGAATCATCCAAAGATTCGATTGTTCAGTGTGCCGCGCGTTCCACAGGATGCGCCCATCGCCGATGTCAAAGGCGACTGGAAAGAATGCTCGCCGGAATCGGTCGCCAGCTTTTCGGCGGTCGGGTACTTTTTCGGTCGCGCGCTGCATCTGGCGCGTCAAGGAGTTCCAGTTGGTTTGATCAATTCTTCGGTCGGAGGAACCGTGTCCGAAGCCTGGACCAGTCCGACGGTTGTCGGTAACGACGCGCGTTTTGCCGGAGTTCGCGAGCGATACGCGAAAGCGTTGGAAGCTTTTCCTGAAGCAAACGCCAAATGGGAAGCCGCGATGGAAAAGTACAGAAAGGACGCCGCTGATGCCAAAGCCGCTGGCAAACCGGCTCCAACGGCTCCCGGAAGGCCGATGGGACCGGGCAACGTCAACCGTCCGTCGGGGTTGTACAACGGAATGATTGCACCGCTGGTTCCCTTCGCATTGCGCGGAGCCATCTGGTACCAGGGCGAATCGAATGCCAATCGCGCGTTTGAATACCGTTCGATTTTTCCGGGAATGATCGAAAACTGGCGCAAAGATTGGGGGAGCGACTTCACGTTTTTATTTGTGCAGCTTGCGCCATACGCGCCGCCAGCGGCGTACACGTATGCGGAACTGCGCGAAGCGCAGTTGATGACATTGAAATTGCCGAAAACTGGAATGGCGGTCATCACTGACGTCGGCGAAGAAAAAGATATTCATCCGAAAAAGAAACAACCCGTTGGCGAACGGCTGGCGCTGGCTGCGCGAGCGGTGGCTTATGGCGAAAAGATTGAATACTCCGGGCCTGTGTATTCCGCGATGAAAGTGAAAGGCAGCAGCATTGAACTGAGTTTCAACCACGTTGGCGGCGGGCTGATTGCAAAAGATGGAAAGCTGACCGGTTTCACCATTGCCGGAGCCGATCAAAAATTCGTTCCCGCCGAAGCCGAAATCAAAGGCAACAAAATTATTGTGTCCAGTTCATCAGTCGCTCAGCCGGTGGCAGTTCGCTTCGGCTGGGAAAACTGGCCGGTGCTGAATCTGTGGAATAAAGCCGGATTGCCCGCGACGCCGTTTCGCACGGATGATTTTCCAATGGTCACGGCACCAAAACCGTAGGGCAGGTTTTCCAACCTGCCCATGCGTACACAACCAATGCTTCCAAACAGGAAGATAGCTTTCGAGAAAGTCCTGCGCAGGTTGGAAAACCTGCGCTACAAAAACGGAGAGTCAGGCAATGAGTCAAAGCTCTGAAATATACGATGTCTGCGTTATCGGTTCCGGTTCGGCGGGCGGTGTGGTGGCGATGCAACTGGCTGAAAAAGGGGCTTCAGTCGTTGTGCTGGAAGCGGGCAAGTGGGTTGATCCGGCAAAGGATTTTTATTCGCACACGATGCCGTATGAATTGCCGAAAAATGGCAAAGGCTGGGACCCGCGAAAGCACCTAACGGTTGACCGTACGAAAGAACCGTTTACCAAAGCGGGCGAATATCAACGCTTCGACCATTTTCTGACCAAAGCTGTTGGCGGCAAATCTCTGTTGTGGGCGGGGTTGAGCTGGCGTAACAGCCCGTTTGATTTCGCCACGTGGCCGATCAAATACGAAGAATTGTCGCCGTATTACGACCGCATGGAGCGGTTGATGGGCGTGACAGGCAATTACGATCATCATCCGAATGTGCCCGATGGAGTTTTCCTGAAACCTTTGCCGTGGTTGTGCGCTGCGCACCAATTCAAAAAGGGTTGCGACAAACTCGACCCGAAAATGTTTAGGATGATTACCGCACGCAAAGCCATTCTGACGGAACGCCACGAATCCAAACGCCCGGTTTGTCATTACTGCGGCCATTGCATGCGTGGATGTGACGTGGACGCGAAATACACGTCGGCGAATACCGCCATGCCGCGCGCGTTGAAAACAGGCAAGTGCAAATTGCTTCTTTACGCCAATGCCGCTGAAGTCATCGTCAGCAAAGACGGCAAGTCTGTTACTGGCGTGCGTTATTTCGATGCGCGAACGCGGAAGAGTTATGAAGTCAAAGCGAAGAAGATTGTTCTAGCTTGCGGCCCTATTGAATCCGCACGGTTGTTGTTGATGTCGAAATCCGCGCACTTCCCGAACGGATTGGCGAATTCCAGCGG
>CAZXHW010000634.1:0-5185 GCA_964639915.1 uncultured Heliomicrobium sp. | reverse complement strand
ATTGTTTGGCTCGTTCTAACCTTTCGACTCCGCGATCCGGCGCATCGTGGCGACTTTCCAGGTGATATTCATGGTCGCCAATATCGTCACCAAGATCGGTTGGAGTTCGAACACGACGGCGGTAATCATCAATAATCAGATTTCGCGCCAGCCGCATCAGCCAATTGGCCAAATCTCCGGCTTGGGGGTCATACTGCTCCAAAGAACGGTAAACGCGCACAAACACTTCCTGTGCCAAGTCTTCAGCAGATTCGTGGCGACCGGTGAACCGGTACGCCAGGTTGTAGACTCGGCGCGAATATTCGTGAACGACCTGTTCCCAGGCTGCGCTGTCTCCGGCGCGGCATCGCCGCACCAATTCTGCATCCGATTTTATCAATGCCGCATTGGCTCCCACTGTAGTTTGGTCTCTCCTGATCAATTTTTTACCTCAAGGTCCGTCCGTTGAGTCTTGTCTCCGGTTGCCCTAACGAGACGGGGGGGATAAAGGTTCCTTTCAAATTCCGCAATCACCTGATTGCCTTTACGCTTGCCGGTTTGGCGAAAATATCGTCCGTAATCGGTGTGTCCAGCTTGACGGAAGCGTAATTAACGCGATTTTGCTGAATTCCATCTCTGTAAAAGTCCACTATATTGGGAAACTTAACGCCATCGTAAGCTACCCATTGAAAGAAGCGGTATTCGTTTTTAACCAAACCGCCCGCTTCTGATTTTTCATAGATTAGACTCAAGGGTAAATGCGTGTTTCGATCCAGCCAAAGATAAGCTGGGGTATCCGGTTTTATCTGAATCAAGACAACATCGGCTCGCTCGCCTGGGCGAAGCTCTTCGCGGCCAGCAAATCGCACAGAAACTCCTTCGGCTTTCCAATTTAGGCGAAGTATCCGATCAATATCGAACTGGCTGTCTTCCAAGTGAGTCTTAAGCTGTTGTTCGGTTTGATCTTTTAAGGTTTCGGCATCGCCATCATAAACCCAGCCTGTTTGCCCGACATTCACTTGAATTCGACGGTCTTTCTTTTTCCCTTTGCCAAAATCTATGCGCTCTTTGTCAAAAGATACGAACCAATAAGTGAATGGCGCTGGCATAGTGGAAACTCCTTGATCGTAGGGAGTGAATTGACCGGTAGCCAGTAGCGTTTTGAAATTCAAATACCGATCTCCACCGCGATTTTCAATGACTTGTTTGATTAGCTGTGCGCCAAGTTCCACATTTTTAGCATCTTTTGGGTCAGCCTTCTGAGCTGAGGCAGTGATTGAAAGCATAGCAATCAAACCAAACGCGAGTAACTTTGAAGTACGCCTATTCAATCCAATTACTGATCCGGCAATTGAAACGATCACCTTTGACTCCTTTTGAGCAATTGTTGGGCTATTTCCGAACGACGCGAATTATACCGCGCAGATATTCCTGATGGTAGGACGGCAGGCAATCAGGATTCTTTTACAGCCTGGCTGACTTTTTACATTATAAGCGTGGAGATCAGAGCTAAATCTCTTTTTTAGCATTGTTAGTCTTCCCTTGAAGTAATTATGGTGAAATGTAGAAGCAGCCTGATAGTCGTTTAGGTGTAAATGGCTCTATTTTGGTGAAGAATTGCTCGGTTGTGCGGTTCGATTCGGGTTGAATGTAAAAAAATATGGTTTATTGAGGATAGGAAATCAAATTTCTTGAAGAGTTGGCCATTTTTGACTACCATCTGGCCGTCCCTACAGCGGCGTTCCTGCCGTCATAAATTTTTAGACATTCCAAAATCAAACTAAGCAGAGCTTTTGCTGGAAAAAATCACTTGGAAATCGCCGATTCAAGTCATGAGTCGGATTTTATGCCATGCATCACTTTCCGCCTCCGCGATGATTTTGCTGCGTGGACTTACCCCAACAAAACTTTTGTTTCCAGGAGGGAATCAATGAAAAGTTTTTGCTTTACGCGAACCATTCTCCTCTCACTGATGCTGATCTTGCTTGGAACAGTTATCGCTTTCGGGCAAAACACCCGCGGTAGTTTGAGCGGAGCGATTACAGATCAAAATGGAGCTGTCGTTTCCAACGCCAAAGTTACGGCAAAGCAGGCCACCACAGGTGAAAGTTTCACTGTCAATGCCGATGAACAGGGCGCATTTATCTTTGCGTCATTGCCCCTTGGCCAATTCATCGTGACGTTTGAAGCCAATGGCTTTAAACGATCAGAAGTACAAAACGTCGTTTTAGAGGTTGGGACTCCTGCCAAGCTGAATGTGGCTCTGGAAATCGGGCAGGTTTCTGAAGCAGTCGTTGTCACCGGAGGCTCCCAAGAAGTGGTCAATACCTCAAGCCCAACGCTGACCAACGTTATTAATACGCGTCAAGTCATGGACCTGCCATTGCTGACACGTAACCCGTTGGACCTCGCCCGGCTTCAAGCGGGAGTCGCAGTGACCGGCACAGATACCCGCAATGCTTCGGTTGGCGGCATCCGCGGCACAGGAACTTATGTGAGCCAGGATGGCATCAATGCCATGGATAATTTCGTCAAGACCAGCGGATTTTTCGCTCTCAGCGCTCCTTCGCTTGATTCCATCGGCGAATTTAGCCTCACAGTGGGCACCGTCGGCTCGGATGCGGGCCGGGGCGTGGCGCAAGTCACCATGGTCACCAAATCGGGCACCAATGAATTTCATGGCAGACTTTTCTACCAACACCGCAACGATGCGTTGAACGCCAACACCTTTTTCAACAATGCCTCCAAAACACCCAAGGCGGTCTTGCGACAGCATTTCTTCGGCTTTAGCGTAGGTGGCCCGGTATGGCTGCCGAAGAAGACTTTCGGCCCGGCGGCTTATGATGGCCGTGGCAAGAGCTTATGGTTCTTTTCCTACGAAGGCTTCCGCGAAAATTTCCAGGCCACGCGAAATCGCACGGTATTGACGCCGGAAGCGCGGCAGGGAATCTTTCGTTATGCCGGCTCCAACGGTCAGACGCAGACGGTTAATTTGTTGAATGTCGGCAATGTCAAAGTGCTCAACCCTCTAACTTCAGCCGTGTTAAATGCAATGCCTGCGCCGAACAATACACTGGTTGGTGATGGGCTCAATACATCTGGCTATCGCTATAACGTGGCTGGGTCTGATCCAAGCGACAAGTACGTCGGTCGGTTCGACCAGCAATTGCTGGAGAACTCAAAGATCGGAACGCATAAACTGGAGTTCGTTTACAACCGCGCCAAATTCCTGATCAAGCCGGATACTTTCAATGCACTTGAGGCTCCGTTCCCCGGAGGGATTGATGCTTTTCAGTCCTCCGTTCGAACTCTGGCGACGGCGGCGATCCAGTCCACTTTTGGTTCACGTATGACCAATGAAGTGCGTGTCGGCCACCAGCGGGCACCGGTCGGGTTTTTGCGCGATTCTCAACCCACGGCTCCTTTTGTCGCTCTGAATTCAGTGACAACCTTTGACAATACGTTTATGTCACAGGGGCGTAATACACTGGTTTATCAATACATTGACAATTTCTCTCTGGTTGCGGGGGCCCATACTTTCCGCATGGGAGGAGACGCTCAATCCATCACCGCCATTACGTTTAATGACGCCGGAATTAACAAGCAAATCAACCTGAATACGAACTCGGCAAATGGAACCGGTATTTTGACCAGTTCTTTCCCCAATCTGCCGACTGGAGCGACCGGCACTGCCATCATTAACCGCGCGCAATCCGTTTATGTGGATCTAGTTGGATTGCTTGGTTCCGCATCGGCGACCTTCAATGTTTCCAGCCCAACCTCTGGCTTTGTCCCCGGCGCCACTCGCCAACGGGACTTCAAGCAGCGGACAGTGAGCCTTTATATGCAGGATCAATGGCGGGTGAAGCGCAACTTTACCTTCAGCTATGGCATGCGTTGGGAATTCCAGGGAGTGCCCTATGAAAAAAACGGCATCGCCATCCAACCGACAACCGGTATTGCGGGCCTATTCGGGATTTCCGGCCTCAATAATCTTTTCAAGCCGGGCACGCTCAGCGGCCAAGCCGCAACTTCGCTTGATTTCGTCAACGGCGCGACCGGGAAGAAACTTTACAACAACGACTGGAACAATTTCGCACCGTACATCGGCGTTGCCTACTCGCCCAACTTCGAAAAAGGCCCAATGCGCTGGCTATTTGGCGGGGAAGGGAAAGGCTCTATCCGCGCCGGTTACTCAATCAGCTATCTGCAGGATGGTTTCACGCTTGTTTCGAACGCGCTGGGAACAGGGACCACCAACCCTGGATTGATTCAGGCTGCGGCCAACAATACGCCTACAGGCGTGCTGACGGCGGCAGGTGTTTCGCTAACAACGCCGACATTCAAAATCCCAATTACTGATGCCGAAAACATCTTGCTCAATACCAATAACGGATTGTGGACGTTTGATCCGAACCTGCGTACGCCTTACGTCCAACAATGGAATATCGGCATTGAGCGCGAGATCGCCAAAAACACTGCGGTCGAGGCTCGGTATGTGGGCAACCACGCGATCAAAAACTACCGGGCGGTTGATTTCAATGAAGTCAACATCTTCGAAAACGGTTTCCTGAATGAGTTTCTTGGCGCGCAGAAAAATCTGGCAATTAATGGCGGGACGAGCTTTGCGCCAGGCGCAGCCGGAACCGTTGCGTTGCCAACGTTGAGCACTTTGTTCACGGGGCTGACTGCCGCGAACGGCTTTGGCAGTTCGACTTTCATCACCAATCTGAATAACAACAACGTCGGAGCCATGGCGTTCACGCTGGCCAACAGCGCCACCTATCGCGCCACGCGCGCTGGCCTGACGCCCAACTTCTTCCTCGCGAATCCGAATGCGAACTTCGCGCGGTTGTTGACCAATAACTCATATTCCAACTACCACGCGCTCCAGCTCGAAATTCGCAGGAGGCTGACGAGAGGACTTCAGGCGCAAGCCAACTACACCTTCAGCAAATCGCTCACCGATGGCGCTGAAACGAATAACAACCAAAGCACGCTAGAGCAATTCCGCACACTGCGGAACCTGTCATTAGACAAGCACCGGTCGCAACTTGACCAAACGCATCGCTTTGTCGCCAACTTCCTTTATGAATTGCCGTTCGGTCCGGGCAAACGCTGGTTTAGCGGCGGATTCGCTCCGCTCCGCAAGGCGGTTGAAGGGTGGCAGGTGGGCAGCATCATCTCCTGGCAAACCGGTCAGCCT
>CAZXHW010000633.1:0-5190 GCA_964639915.1 uncultured Heliomicrobium sp. | reverse complement strand
GGCAATTTCGCGCGGGATGGAAATCGCAGTTTCGATGAGTCCGCACAAACGGCGTTTGTTCATTGGCGGCACGTACACACTGCTGAAAACCAAGCTTGAATCCGCTGCCAGCATCATTGATTTTTCAACTGGCACCTTGATCGCCAACCCGGAAGTCGGCTTCTCGCTATTGCGTCGCCCGCGCCATTCGGGAACGTTGAACGTGGCGTGGATCGGCGACAAGTGGGAACTGAATCTGGATGGATTTTTCGTCGGTCGCCGCCGGGATGCTGATCCTGTGACGTTTGCCAAATTTCTGCCCAATGGGCAGCCAATTTTCAACGATGCCTACCAGCGTTTGGATTTGGCTGGCACCTATCGCTTCACATCGCGCATCGCGATGTTTGCGCGGATCGAAAATCTGCTCAATCAGGAATACCAGGAAGTGTTGGGGTATCCGGCCTACAAGCTGAATTTTTCTGCCGGGATGAAGTTCAGAATCGGTGGTGGAAAGTAAGTTGCTAGGCAATTCTGGTTCGCTGATTTCATTTTCCAATTTCCATCTTTGATTTTTCATTTGTCATTGCTTTCGACTCACTCGCTGGCAATGACAAATGAAAACTGGAAATCGGCAAATGGAAAATTCATTGCCATCAGCAATTTCAAGCACTGGCAATTTGAGCCGACACGTTGTAAGCGCGTTCGATGATTTTGGCCAAACCGATATGGCCAAGATAATTGCCAACCAGAGCCAGATGTTTGGGCAGCGGAGGCAAAGTCGTCAATGTGCGTTCCAACGCCAGCGTGTAATGCGGCAACGCTCGTGGCCATCGTGTGGCGTGAAAACTCAGCAGCGGTTCTTCGCTGCCGACCAGCAGCGCATGGTTGCGGCGCAAGATCGTTTCCAGTTCGGCATCGCTCAGATTGACAGCGTCGCGATCTGGCGCACCTCCCAGAATCCAGGTTTCAGAACGCATTGCGCTGCGGCCTGCAAACAGGCAGTCGTTGAACAGCGCTCCCAGCGCGCGAATTTCTCCCTTACGCGGAAACAAACAACCAAACCCCTTCGGTTGGCGATCACTGTGTTCGTAAAAACAGGTTGCCGTGATGATGGGCAGCAATTCCACCTGATGCAATTGCTTGCTGATTTCGGGAGCATGTTCAGCCAACAACTCCGCAGCATGCGTTGCCGATGTGCAGACCACCGTTGGCGCATCGCGTTCTATTTGCGCGGCTTGATTCAACTCAATGGAAACGCCTTGTTGGCGAAGAAAATTGGACAGGCCATCCAGCAGTTCCTGCATGCCACCTTGCGGAGACACAGTGCCTCGAACGGAAGGTTTTGCCGGTTTCGAATGTCCATTTTGATGGCGGGGTTCCAATCCCAAACCTTTGCGATTGAAAATCAAACTGGCGCTCAGCACGTCGGCATCGCTGGCGTAAATTCCGCCCATTGCGGGCGTTAACGCGTGGCGCACGGCAGCATTGCCCAACAACCGATTCCCCCAGACAGCCAGGGTTTCGCCTGCGTTAGGTCGCCAATGGCCCAGGTAGCGAACCAGCCCAGCTCCCAACCGCAAAGTTTCACCAACAGTCAGCGGCCAGCGGCGCGGCTGATCACGCCAAAAATATCGCGCGCGGCTTTGCGGTTGCAGCGGTTGCAGTGTCACGCCAATGTCCGCGCACAAGGCTTCAAGCCGCGCGGAATTGATCAATCCGTTGGCTGCTGTTTCAACCAACCCGTGTTCGGTTCGACGCGTTCCCAGCAATCCGCCGACGCGGGATTGTTTTTCAATGATGCGGACGGGAATGCCGGATTTGAATAAGAAATAAGCTGTGGTCAGGCCGGAAATGCCTGCACCAATGACGGTAACTTCGCGTTTCATTTCCTCACCAGATTCTAAAGCGCCTGCGAAAAGATTTGTGTTTGCGGTTCTTGCCGCCTGAGCCGTTCGTCGAAAAACATGGTTGCGTTGCGCAAAAAAGGCCGTCCTGCGTCAGTCAATTGCATTTCATCGCCGGACAGTTCGACCAGCCCATCTTCCAGCAGCGGTTGTAAAAACTCCCGCGCGTCGGTTTGTTGCCCGCGGCTCAGCCCGACTTTGAACTGCGTCATGAATTCTAAAATCTGTTCGCGCCGCTCTTGATCTTCTTCAGTCAGCAAATGGCCGCGCATGGTTGGAATTTCGCCTGCTAGAACTCTTCGTTCGTAATCCTGGAGTTTCTTTTCGTTTTGATGGAAGCAGGTGGGAGTTTCCGAAATGGAACTGACGCCAAGCCCCAACATCACCTTAGTACGGGCTTCGGTGTAGCCCATAAAGTTGCGATGCAATTTGCCTTCGGTTTGCGCCAGGTTCAGCGGGTCATGCGGTAACGCAAAATGATCCATGCCAATTTCAATGTATCCGGCGTCGAGCAGCATTTGGCGGGCGCGTTCGTATAGCGCACGTTTTTCACCAGCTTTCGGCAAATCTTCGTCTTTGTAACTGCGCTGCGTGGGTTTGATCCAGGGCACCAGCGCGAAGCTATACAGCGCAATGCGATCAGGCCGCAGCTCAATGGTTTGCTCTGCGGTGTTTTCGATGCTTTGCATCGTCTGGCGCGGCAACCCGTAAATCAGGTCGAAATTGACAGACGTGTAGCCAACTTCCCGCGCCTGGTCGTTGACGCGTTTCGTGATTTCGTAAGGCTGATGACGATTGACCAGTTTCTGCACCTCTTCGTTGAAATCCTGCACACCCAGCGAAATGCGCGTGAAGCCCAGATCGTACAGCGTCTGAAGCTGGTCGCGCGTGGTGCGCCGAGGGTCAATTTCGACAGAGGCATCGAAATGTTCGCTGTCCATCTGCGTTTCGCTTAGCATCGGCGTCAAAATCCGTTTCAGATTCTCCGGGGAGAAAAAGGTCGGCGAGCCGCCGCCCAGATGCAATTGCTGCAACGGACGCGATGCAAATTGAGGGACGCGTTCACGGTATAGCGACCATTCGCGCAGCAATAAATCTACGTATACATCTTCGCGTCCGTGGTCGCGTGTGGTGACTGTGTTGCAAGCGCAGAACGTGCAGAGCGTCTCGCAAAACGGCAAGTGCAGGTAAATCGCCCAGGTGGCGTTTTCATCCTGAAAGGCTGTGTCCAGCGCCGCCAGCCATTGTTCCGTGGTCGGCGATTCCGTCCAGAAGGGCACGGTTGGATAGCTGGTATAACGCGGCGCGGGCACGTCGTATTTGGCAAACAATTCTTTCAATTCCGGTTTCATAAATCCTTCCCCTGAACAATTCCAATCTTCTTTTATTGTCTGATCCACACGCTTCCGTCCGCAAACTCGATTCGTTTAATGGTGATGGTTTCCTGTTTCTGATTCAGCAGCGAAGGGTCATGAAACCCTGCGCCACAAACCGCTTCGAACGTGCTGATTCGTTCAGGCTGGTTTTCGTCACTTAAAACTTTGACCACTTCGCAGCGTTTGGCGTTGGGCGGCAATTTGTGTTTCAGCGTCTTTTTGCCGCCGGCTTTGATTTCCACATTGCTCTTTACGTCGGAGCGAAGCACAAGCTGGCCGTTTTCATAACGCGGAAACGCGAAATCCCATTCCACCGATTTAATCGCTTTGGTGTTGGCGTTTTTCAGTTCGACCTGAACATATTCCGCGGCATCAATGACCCTGGTAAACGAACGCAGCCTGCCGCGTGAGCGTGTGTCTCCGGGAGCAATCGGTGCAGAAGCGACTTTGTTATTGCCAGAGCTGCGGCCTCTTTGGCGAGCAATGCGCTCAGCATCAGATAATGGCATATCGCCGTTTTCAGCCGTCATCGAAGGCGTTGTCAGGCTGGGGCGATCCAGCATCGGGTAATAATCCATGCCGATTTTATGCTTCACAATTTCAATCGGCGACTTGCTGATTGCCGCTGCCGAATCGGTGGTTTGCGCTTGTGCGGAAATAGAAATGACGGCGGCGAAAAACACGACCTCGAACAATCTTGCGGATTTCATGTTGCGTTACCTCCTGTTTTAGAGGGGACAAACTGGTTGGCGCAAACATTCTACTCCTACCAATCTGGAAAGGCAGCTTTCCAAAAACAAAAATGGCCTGCCGCGAAAATTTCCCAGGCAGGCCATAAGGGTTCGGTTGCCGCAGCGCAAAGCCGCAGCACCGAAAAGTGTTTAGAACTGGTAGCGGAGCGCGAACTGTAATTCGCGCTGGCCACCCTTGGGGGTAACTCAGCTAAGATCGCCTGGCAGGTCAATACAATAGATTCCACAGTTTGGTCAATTTGAGGTATTTTTTAGCCATAAGAAGGAAATGTCTTGACACCTCATGGTAGCAACGGTATGGTGAGAATACCTCATCACAAGCCCAAATAGCGTATAGAAAATGGTTGTAATTATTAAGGAGGAGTAGATGAGCCCAGCGCCAATAACACATTATCGGTAATCCAACACCAATTAAGCCAACATCAGTCACAACCTGCAAAAATTCTTTTGCCCGATCTTTACTCAAAAGTCGTTATTCCCAAAGATTACAAATAAACCAAGAAAAGGAGGCAATTTTCTATGGAACGTGTGCTTTTAGCTGCTGATGAAGAACTTTTGAATGTTTACCTAAGCCTACCGAAAGAAAAACGAGATATGAAATTTGCCGACACCTCTAAGGCCGCTGATATGATTGGAAGATCTCAACGGACTATACAGTTCTGGATAGAAATTGGGGCAGTTAGAGCAATACCTATCGGAGGTAGGTTTAAAGTAGACCTTGATTCCCTTGTGAGTTATCTAAAAAAGTCTCTAAGATAGCTTTTGTATATAAGGCGTTTTGCGTGTTATAGGCGTAAAGCGCGCAACATACGTAGAATGCGTAAGTGAAGTATTTTGAGAAAATCGCGCAAATAGCGTAAAGCCTGTCATTCACGCGAGTCACCTCAGATGTTTTAAGTTATTAGTGGTGTAGCACAATGCCTACCCCTACAAGGGTAGGTAACTTAAATAACAGCTAAAACTCAGGAGGCGACTATGTGTAAAAAGATTTGCTTGTTAGTGTTAGCATTGGGTTTGTTCTCTCTTAGTTGGGGATGGGCTGCTCAGGCAGGCAAAGTTGCTCAACAAGAAAAAGATAAATACAGCTCAAAAAAGATTCGGACGTGGGACTGGAAAGCTTCACCTGAATGGAAAAAAGCTCAAGCGAGGATTGAAACCTTGTTGCGCAAGAGTAATTTT
>CAZXHW010000632.1:0-5196 GCA_964639915.1 uncultured Heliomicrobium sp. | reverse complement strand
TGAGGTCGCAGGTTCAAATCCTGCCACTGATTTTTAGCGGCGAATGCTGATGGAACTACATCTTGGAAAATGAATGTTTCATCAATTCTTTGTCGCTGCTTTTCGTGAGCGAAGCGCTAATGGCAGCGCGCTGGTCTTCCAAACCGGAGGTAGCGGGTTCGATCCCCGCCGCTCACTTTTTCGCTGGTGTAGCTCAACGGATGAGCCGCCGTCTCGTAAGCGGCAGGATGTGGGTTCGATTCCCACCGCCAGCTTTATTGGGAGATCGTCTAATTGGCAGGATGGCAGATTCTGACTCTGTCGGTCGT
The DNA here is from genome assembly GCA_964639915.1 of uncultured Heliomicrobium sp. Classification (GTDB taxonomy): domain Bacteria; phylum Acidobacteriota; class Blastocatellia; order RBC074; family RBC074; genus RBC074. The sequence continues at coordinate 4,888 of CAZXHW010000632.1, read as the reverse complement.
GGTTCGAATCCATGTCTCCCAGTTATCTTGGAGCGTAGCTCAGCGGCAGTAGCACTGGTCCCACTAACCAGCCGTCGTGGGTTCGATCCCCACCGCTCCTATTTTGCCTTTGCCCAATGCTTATTTGCCTAATGCTTATTTGAACGCCTGGGATCGTAGCCAAACTGGAAAGGCGCCAGTCTTGCAAACTGGAAATTGTGGGTTCGAGTCCCACCGGTTCCATTTGGGTTTCAGGGTGTGGGGCAGCGGCTGCCCACTTGCCTTGGGAGCAAGCCGATGCAGGTTCGAATCCTGCCACCCTGACTTTGTTCGTGTAGCTCAGCGGAAATTTAGAGCGCTGGTCTACGAAACCAGAGGCCGAAGGTTCGAATCCTTCCACGAACATCAAAATTGGTTGGTTAGCACAACTGGCAGTGCGCTCGGCTGAATCCCGAACGGACGGGGTTCGAGTCCTCGACCAACCATCAAAACGAATCTCCATTTTGAAATTGGAGATTCGAGAGTGGGTGATGTAGCTCAGCGGAATCAGAGCGACTGCCTCCTAAGCAGTAGGCTGTGAGTTCGAATCTCACCATCGCCACTTGAAATGTCCGCATAGCTCAGTTGGAGGCAGCACCCGCTTGGTAAGTGGGAGGACGCCGGTTCGATTCCGGCTGCGGGCTTGTGGTTTGATAACTCCTGAGTCTGTAGTCTAATTGGAATCAAGGCACTCGTCTTCTAAACGAGCCGATGCAGGTTCGAATCCTGCCAGACTCATTGATCCTTAGTGGAGATTTTATGGTGCTGACCAGAAAAGTTTTGCTGCTCAATGCTTCTTACGAACCCCTAAGTTTAGTCACTGCGACGAAGGCTGTGACATTGGTTTTCAGACGAGTGGCTGAAGTCACTGAGAACGATAAGGGCTACGTGCTGCGTTCTCCGCGATTCACGTTTGATGTGCCGTCGGTGATCCGACTGACTCAGTATATTGATGTGCGGTCACGGCGGAATAAGGTAACCAACCGTCATCGCATTTTGGCGCGCGATCACTATCGTTGTCAGTATTGCGGCAAGCGTGGAACGGCTTTTGACCTGACGCTTGACCACATTTTGCCGAGATCTCGAGGCGGGCGGACGATTGCTGAGAACCTTGTTGCAGCTTGCCAGACCTGCAACGGGCGTAAAGGTGATCGCACACCTGAAGAGGCACGGATGCCGCTGCTGACCAATCCGGCAGCGCTGTTTTACGGATTGGAGCGAGCAGAATTGCGATTGGCGGCAATGGCACGCCCGGAATGGAAGAAATATCTTTTCTTGGAGCATGCTGACTACGAGCAAGCGGTAATGACTGCTTAAGTTTCCTGCAGTCGTTTGCGCCGGTTTCGGCAGGCGAAATGTCACTGGTATTTCATGGCTAAACCGGCGCTGGCGAGGCGGGATTTTAACTTTTGCGGCATATACTTTTGCCCAACGTCTTGACAGCGTTCTGAATCGTTTGCTATTTTTCCTGTTCGATTAGCTTCATTGGCAATGACATACAGGCTCTTAGCTCAGGGGTAGAGCACTACCTTGACACGGTAGGGGTCAGCGGTTCAAATCCGCTAGAGCCTATTTTTCATAGTTTGGCACACGCCAACAAGTTCAACGTCAGCTCCAGAAGAGTTGCCGATAATATGCAAAAACGATTTACCAATCGAACTAGATAGCTGCGATGATCGAAGCGACGCTTGTCGCGTTCGTCGCAGCGTTTTTGCATAGGCAACCGCTGACGTAGGACCTTACCTAAAGCACTTAAGTTTCAACACCTGACCTAAGGCTCAAGCTTTTGGGATAGTCCGCTCAGTAAATTTCAGAATTGAAGCTGCAGATTCGTTTTGTGTCGAATCTTGCGGTTTCAGGCAACAGACATCCCATCTGTCATGCCGTAAGTTTGGGTAACAGAAGTGAGCGAATTACAAAACCAATCAAACCAAGTACAAGCTCTGGCCGGAGTTTCGGCTATTGAAGCGTTGAAGCAGCAGGATCGCGATGGCGCAAAAAAAGCGATTGCCGCGCGACTGTTTCGAAATGGAATCCAACAGGAAGAGCCGGTTGATTTAAGTTATCGGCTTGCCGAAGGTGAAAGAGTCGAATCCGTTACGCCGGAATCGCCAGAGGCATTGGAAGTTTACAGGCACTCGACGGCGCATTTGCTGGCGGCAGCAGTTCTTGATCTTTATCCGGGCACGAAGCTGGGAATAGGGCCAGCTTTGTTGGACGATCCAAAGGGCGGATTCTTTTACGATTTTGTGCGTCCTGACGACGGACGATTTACGCCGGAAGATTTGCCGAAAATCGAGAAGCGGATGAAGGATTTGATCAAACGTAACCTCGAGTACCGGCGAGTCGAAATGCCCAAGGCAGAGGCGGAACAGAAATTTGCTGAATTGGGCGAACCTCTCAAGTGCGAATTGATTGAGGAAAAAGCTGGCGAAACGGTCAGTTGCTACACGATTGAAGGAACACCCTTCATTGATTTTTGTCTTGGGCCGCATATTCCTTCTACCAGTAAAATCAAGGCGATTAAATTGCTTTCGATTGCAGGCGCGCACTGGAAAGGCGATGAAAAGCGCGAACAGATGCAGCGCATTTATGGCACGTCGTTCTTTTCCCAGGAAGAACTTGATGACTGGATCAAACAGAAGGAAGAAGCCGAAAAGCGTGATCACCGCCGACTTGGGCCGGAACTTGACTTATTCAGTTTCAGCGACGCGATTGGGCCGGGTCTGGTGTTGTGGCATCCGAATGGCGCACTAATTCGCAAAGTCATTGAGCAATTTCTGAACGACAAGCTTTATCAAAGCGGTTACAGCTTTGTGAATACGCCACACGTCACGCAATCAGAGCTTTTCAGAATCTCCGGCCACCTGGAGAATTACCAGGAAGGCTTGTATCCGGCGATGCACACGGGCGACAAGGGCGAAAAGGAAGATGTAGAGTATCGGATGAAGCCGATGAACTGCCCGTTCCATATCCAGATTTACAAGGCTCGGCAGCGGTCTTACCGCGATTTGCCGCAGCGTTATGCCGAATATGGAATGGTTTATCGGTATGAGCGTTCGGGCGTGACGCACGGTTTGATGCGCGCTCGCGGTTTCACGCAGGACGACGCGCACTTGTTTTGTACGCCGGAGCAGTTGGTTCACGAAGTTTTGGGCTGTTTGGAATTGGTGGATTATGTGATGAAGGCATTCGGCTTTGAATACAAAGCCGAGCTTTCAGTTCGTCACGCAACGGATTATTCAAAATATCTGGGATCGGATGAAGTCTGGACGCTGGCTGAAAAGGCTTTGACGGACGCGCTGAATCAATACGGTTTGCCTTATGCGCGGATGGAAGATGAAGCGGCGTTTTACGGCCCGAAGATTGATTTCAAAGTCGTGGATGCAATCAAGCGCACGTGGCAGCTTTCAACGATCCAAGTAGATTTCAATCTGCCGCAACGGTTCGGCATTGAATTTACCGGTTCGGATAACAAACCGCATCAACCGATTATGGTTCACCGAGCGATTCTAGGGTCGTTCGAGCGGTTCTTTGGAATTTTGATTGAGCATTACGCCGGAGCTTTTCCTGTTTGGCTGGCTCCGACACAAGCCATCGTGCTGCCGATTTCGGATCGCTTTAATGACAAAGCGATTGAAGTCGAGCGCGAGTTGTTGGCTGCGGGGCACAGAGTTCAGGCTGATTTGCGAAGTGAAAAGATCGGCGCAAAAATACGCGATGCTCAATTGAAAAAGATTCCTTTTATGCTGGTACTTGGTGAGCGTGAAGCCGAAAATGGGCTGGTTGCAGTGCGCGACCGCGTCAAAGGTGATACGGGCGCAGTGCCAGTGGCTGAATTCAGCGCGCAGTTGAAAGAACTTACTAGTTCGCGCGCATTGCATACTTAACGATTACTGAAGGCAAGTTTCCGCAACTTGTCTTCAGTAATCAATAAACCTCGGAGGTGTTTCTATTAGCAACGGTTATCAGGGCGGCGGTTACCGTGGAGGGCGTCGCGATCAAAAAGGCCCTCAAGTCAGAGTCAACGAACGTATTCGCACCAAGGAGGTGCGTGTCATTGACGAAGAAGGTCAGCAGTTGGGCATTATGACTCCGCAGGAAGCGGTTAGGACTGCCCGCGAGCGCGGCTATGACCTTGTCGAGGTTGCGCCGCAGGCTCAACCGCCCGTTTGCCGAATTGTGGATTTCGGCAAATATCTCTACGAGATGAAAAAGCGTGCTCATGAAGCGAAGAAGAAGCAGGTCGTCATTGAGGTCAAAGAGATCAAGTTTCGCCCGGCGACCGATGAGCACGATTACAATTTCAAGATGAAGCATGCCAAAGAGATTTTGGCTGATGGCAATAAGGTCAAAGCTACAGTTCGTTTTCGTGGTCGAGAAATCACCCACAAGGAACTCGGGCAAAAGTTGCTCGAACGCCTGGAGCAGGATTTGACTGAAATCGGGATTCCCGAAAATCGCCCTCGGCTTGAAGGCATGCAGTTCACAGTAATCTTCACACCGAAGAAATCATAACGGAGGAATTATGCCTAAACTTAAAACCCATAAAGGTGCGGCCAAGCGTTTTCGCAAAACCGCAACTGGCAAGATTAAGCGCGGACATTCACATGCACGCCACATTTTGACCAAGAAAACAACGAAGCGGAAACGCATGCTGGATATTGACGTGATGGTTTCCGATAGCGACGTGGCTCGTGTCAATGCGATGCTGCCTTATGGCAGAGACTAATAGTCGAGTGTCAGCATTCATAGTTCAACATTTATCATTTAAGTAAGGAGGGGCATATGCCTCGTGCAAAACGTGGACCCAAACGCGTAGAGAAACGCAAGAAGCTAGAGAAACTATCAAAAGGATTTCGCGGTACGA
>CAZXHW010000631.1:3141-5197 GCA_964639915.1 uncultured Heliomicrobium sp. | reverse complement strand
CCCTTCAATTCTCCATTCGCCAGTTTCGCTTCCAGCCGTGTCCCGGATGTCCCAAACGTGAGGCGCAAGGTTCCCGCTTCATAACTACCTTGTGTGGAAGAGACGCGGGTTTCGCCATTTACCAAAGAGCCTTTGAGCGTCTTGCCGCTCGGTTCAAAATGGATGGTGAATGGAACCTCCAGAGTGCCGTAGGTGACCTTTCCGTCCCATCGCCCGTCCAGTTCTTGGGCCCATCCGCAAGCCACGGCCAGAGAAACCATCGTCAGCATACTTAGAATCCTGATGCTTATCTTCACTGTAAACCCTCACATTTTTTATTGGTGCGTCACGAAGTCGCAATTTCGACTGTGATCTTTGAATTTATAAAATTACCTAGCGTTCTGCCGTCAGCACCTTACCAGAAAGCATGTTGTTGGCAACTATAGCTTTTCAAAAAATGTAGCGCAGGTTTTCCAACCTGCGCAGATTTCGTTTGAGAAGATCTTCGTTGAAACCAAAGGGTTTTTCGCCATGTTCGCGCAGGTTGGAAAACCTGCGCTACGTTTTATTTTCTTGAAGTCTATACAGGGTAAGGAGCTTCCCCGACAATATAACTTCAGTCCTGAAAGACTGGTAGCCGCATTGGGAAACGGGAAGCTACTGAAACCTCAGATAAGGCGATATGGTTGAAGTGATGTCATTTTACCGGGCCAACTGATCTCCGAGCAGCCTGAAAAAGTAGGCAATCAATCTGCCGGATTCTAATAATGTCGCATCGCAAATTGGTACGTTTGCACGTTTCAAATAAGAACATTCCTTGCTGGAACCTCAGGGCTTGTCGGCTCAGCATTCACTTTTTGGTGAACGAATGCCGTAAATTCGCCAAAATCGCTGGGTTTAGCGCCGGAACAACTATTGCCCTATGAATCCCGGCAGCCTCGTACAGCAGGCTGCATAAATTGGTCAGGTTCAGATCACAGGAAAGGTTCTGCTGCCTTTGAATCGGCGGAGCAATCCCTATATCCAACAAGGAGTTAATCATGGCAAACGCAACTAAGAAAGCTACGGGCACTAGCAGCAACTGGGTTACCGGCACCTTTAGAGATCGTGAAAACGCCGAGCGCGCTTACAACACGCTGGGCAGTCGCGGCTATTCGAAAGATGACGTGAATCTGCTGATGTCGGACGATACGCGCAAAAAGCATTTCTCTGACGACACTGATACCGATACCGGGCTTGGCAGCAAAGCCTTGGAAGGTGCGGGCGCGGGTGGCGCGATTGGTGGAACGGTCGGCGCAATTTTGGCAGCGGTGGCCGCCGTCGGAACTACACTTGCGATCCCCGGACTTGGGATTGTTATTGCCGGCCCAATCGCAGCGGCGCTGGCAGGTGCAGGCGCAGGTGCAGCGACGGGTGGATTGATTGGTGCGCTCGTCGGGGCAGGCATGCCTGAAGACCGGGCGAAACTTTACGAGCAAGACATCAAAAACGGCGGAATCGTCATGGGCGTCAACCCGCGCACACCGGAAGACGCTGAGTATTTCGAGCGCGAGTGGAAAAACAACCGCGGCGAAAATGTTTATCGCTAAAAATCATAGAGCGCTCTGTTAAATAAAAAGGGGGAACTGATCAATCAGTTCCCCCTGCTTTTTGTCTTCACTTCGACACTCTCATCGGCCATTACTCAATTCAACCCACGTCGTGCCACTCTTTAGCGGGATGGTGAATGCTTCGCGTTCCAGCTTGAAGGACTGGCTGGGTTGATAGCTGCCGACGCCAGCGATTTTGGCGGGCTGTTCAATGCGCAAGCGGGCTTGCGGAGTTTCCGCAGTTGCGCTTGTTAAACCAATGCGGACGGCTCCAGTTTTGGTATTCAACTCGACCGTTTCAAAGCGTCCAGCGTCCAGCGTCAGCCACAGTCCACGCGGGGCGAGGTACACGCGCATCCGCAGCGAATCTAGCGGCGTGACGCTGACCCAATCGCCTTTGGTTTTGACGTTGCCGCCGAAAGCCTGCCAGCCGAATTCGGGATGGTTGATCAGATAGGTTGCCGTGTTCAACGCGTGGCCAAAGAAGT
>CAZXHW010000631.1:0-3131 GCA_964639915.1 uncultured Heliomicrobium sp. | reverse complement strand
GCCGCTGTAGGCATCCCACTTCAGCGTGGAAGGGAAGGAGTGGAACGCCACAGACGCAAAGCCTGCTTGATCAATATTGGTCAGCGCGCCCATCGTTCCGCCGTAACCGATGCGCAGCAGGTAAAGGTCTTCGGGATGCTCACGATAATGCGACAGCACAGGGATGGCGTTCAGGCCGGAACCGTAATGGTGCAGTTGCCGTTCGATGCGGCGCAACTTGCCGCCATATAGGAAGTCCCAGTAGCGGCGCGCGTTTCCGTTGTAACCCCAATGCGGAACGGTCGGCATATAGCCGATGATAGAATTCAGCGAAACCAGCGCTTTGTCGTCGTAGCCGAAATAATCGCACCAGGCGTAAACTTCTTCCTGGCCAGTTGAATCCCAGGCCATTTCGCTGCCGAAAGGATAGGCTTCTTTCTTCCAGCGCTCTGTGCGTTCTTTCATAAGGGCTTCAATGTCGGCGGCTTTCTCCGTCCAGCCTTCGCGTTTCAGGTCTTGCAGGACCATCAGGAAAATGTCGCCCTCCATCAATCCGAGTTCGACATAACCGACGCGCCGGCGATTGCGCGCATCGGCGTTGCGGCTGAAGGTGAATTTGGTCGTTTGGTACGCCTGTTCCAGATACCAATTCCAATCGTGATTTTTGACCAGTCCTTCGTTGTTGCGCGCAATCCGATACATTGACCAATACGCGGCGACGACGTGCGGGTAGTTGTATCCGCGCCCGATGTTTTCAGCATCGGCTTTCTTCCAACTCGTCCACGTCGTCCAGTTCAGCGCCGGATCGTATTGGAAGCCCGGCACATCGGCGGGCGAATAGAACAGCATGCTTTTGCGCACGCCGTATTTGTTTGGGCCTTCTTTGTATTGCAAGCCGCCCCACAGCACGTTGTCTATGAACTGTTCGTACTTGGCGACTTCTTCGCGTTTGGGTTGGCCGAACTGTTTCATCGCAGCGGCCAGCCACGAACCGGAACCGCCTTCATCGCCCAGGCCCGCGATCCAGACGCGGCTGTCCTGCGAAACAATCTTGTCGGCTTCGCGGTCGTAGCTCATCACCGAAGGGCTGCGGCGAAATGGATCGTTCGGATCAACAAACCATTGCTTGGTAAACAGGAAGTTACCCATATCGGCGACGGCCTGTGTGGAAGGTTTGATGACGTAATAGCTAATGGATTGATTGCTGCCGTCCGCGTATTTCACTAGCAGGCGCGAACGTCCCCAAGTTTTGCCGCTCAGCGTGTAGCCTTGCCAGCCTTTGCCGGTGGGTTTGTCTTTGCGAATGGTGATCGCGCCTGCGGGCTCCGCCGCGATGCTGGCGACTTTGCTTTTGGAGTTCAGAAAGAGCTTTGCCTCGATGTCCTGCGGCAGCACGTAGCCGGGAATGCCTACGGCAACCGGGCGATTGTTGGCAGCGAGCGTTTTTTCGATGTTGCGAATTTCGTCAGAGAGGAAAAACCGCACGCCATAAGTCCGGCTGGCATTTGGCGCAAGCGTTGCGCTGGTTGGCGCATTCCATTGCTCCACGCCTTTCCATTCGTTCTCGGCATAAGCTTGCGAATGCGCCATCCAGGCAAAGGTTCCTTCAAAAGTCTGCGCCGGGCGCATCGGTTCGTTCAGCAATTGATACGCTTCAAATGGCGTCTTGCTTTCCGGCACGACAATGAGCGCGGGGCCTTTGCCGGTCAGGCGCGTGACCTGCAAATAACCCGCGTCCTGACCGATGTAGGGATCGGAGAACGAACAGATTTCGTGCGACTGTTGCAGATTGCGCCCGGTGATGTGGTTGTTGAAGCTCATCGGAATGGCCAGCGCGCCGATTTGCAGCGGCTGGGAAGTCTTGTTCTTCAATTCGTAGCGCAGGGCGAGACGGCCATTTTCCAGAACCCAACTGCGTGTAATTTGCACCGGACAGTCTTCCGGCAAGGTCGGCGACAAATCTGCGGCCGCCAGCGTTTGCCCAGAAACATTCAACGCCGTGACGGCTTTGCGTGCGGTGGCGGTAGAATACTCTTTCCATTCGGACGTATTGCCTGCGCGCACGCGGATCGTCAGGTCGCCAACATGCTGGTAACCATTGCTGGCGCGCTGGACCAATCGGTCGGCGGGTGTGAAATCAAACCCGTTGCCGCCTTTCGGCTGTAACGCCGCGATGGTTTGCGAAGCTTTGACCAGTTTCAGCGTGAAATCCGGCGTGTCGAATTCCAGAACCCCCTGTTCCAGGCCAAGCGTCGGAGTTGGCGTAGGCGTGGGTGCAGGTCTTCCAGATTGGGCTTGTTGATTTTGCGCTTGCTGGGCGGGCGGATTCAGCGCCAATGCCAGCAGAATAAAGAACGCGAAACTCGCGCCGGTAATTTTCAGCCTGAATTTGCTCACGGTGTTGCTTCTCCTAAAACTGGCACTACTGTAAATGTGTGTGGGTAAAAACGGCATCTGCGGCTCTGCCGCCTGATGTGCGGAAGGTCTTTGACCTTCCGGCGCTTGTTTTCAATTTCTCAAGGGGCTACGCCCCAACCGTTGGGGCGTAGCCCCGAAATCATTGCCCATTTAACGACGGTATGGCACAGCCATACCGCACATCGGGCGGCAGAGCCGCAAAAACTTACCCAATAAAATTCTGGTAGTGCCTAAAACTTGATCTCAATTGATCGTCCTTCAAACACGACTTTGCGGGTTGTTTTATCGGGCGCGAGCCGGACTTCGATTTTGCGGCGCTGTGTTGGATTCAGTTTTGAACCCGGAACCAGACGCAGCGAAAGCGTGCGGCGGGCGTTGTTCCACGTCGCCTGAATCTTTGTCCAGTCGCCGCGGCGATAATTGAAGGTCGCGCCGTCGTCTTCGTACAGCGTAAATGCGCCGTCCGCGCCGGGATATACAACCAGCGTCAGCGGACCATCCACTTTTTCAGCCGTGTATTGTTTGACCGGGCCAAGCGGCAGAATCGCTCCGGCGCGCGCATACAACGGCATCGTTGCCAAATCTACCGGACGAGAAATTTCCCGCCCGCCCGCAATCTTTTCTTCCGTCCAGAAATCGTACCAGTCTCCGCGCGGCAGATAAACGTTGCGCGTGGTCACGCCTTTTTCCACGACCGGCGCAACCAGCAAATCGCGTCCCCACAGGTATTCATC
>CAZXHW010000630.1:0-5202 GCA_964639915.1 uncultured Heliomicrobium sp. | reverse complement strand
CAGCATGTGGATAAACTTTCTGCACATCATCCAAACTTTTCCATCGCGATTTTCGACAAGTGTTATACCAACTTTTCAATGGCGTTTCCGAGTCAGGATGCTCTTGCCAGAATTTTTCAAGCTTCTTTCGGCTAATTACATTCATCTTCGTCCTCAACCCTACGCCGTCATTCTCCCTGATTGGGAGATGTTGTCAATCCCTTCGTTTCCAGGCGATGGCAGAGGTAGTGGCGAGTAGCGAACCTCCCAACAAGAAAGCCATTCTTAAACAAAATGCCAGCTTTCTGGCTTCGGATGAATTCAAGATCAGCGGCTGCGGTTGGGCATAATCGCGCAAATTCACTGTTGGCTGGGTTGGCGCATCGGGCGGTTTATCAAACCACCAGCGTTCGGGGGGTGGCCACTGTTCGTCATTTGAAAAGATCCGGCTTTGAAGCAGCTTCAAGTTGAATCGCGGATGATTGAATCGAGGGTCGTTGAGGAAGTTTTCTATCGTCGCATTTCCACTCTTGCTGGCAGCGCTGTGAAGCTGGCCGTAATAAAAAATGCTGCCAAGGAAAGAAACCGCCAAGCCAAAAGCCGCTGTGGTGGCGAGCAGTGTTTTCCATTTCCATTCGAACTGAATGACGCGCAGCGTGGCAGCCAAACATAAAACCAGCGGAGCAACAGCCGTGTGCAGATAACGCGGTCCCCAGACTTCATCCTGCCAGGGAATCAGCAGCGACAAACTGCAAGACGACCCCGCTAGTACCAACAAAGAAAAGAATGCTAACTGGGGAGCAACGCGAAATGCTTTTTGAATGGTGAACAAGCCCACCACTGCAATCGGAGCAAAAAAGATCAGCCCTTTGTTCAGCGAGAAAAATTGCGACCACAAATTCATCAGAAACGTGAGCGGCGATTCGATCAGCACATTGCGAAACACATAGCCTAGCAACGACCCATGTTGATCCCAATACGCTGCGCGGGAGTAACTTCCAAGCCAGTAAAACGCCAGAATAATCAAAACCAGACTGACGGCTTTGCGCCATTCATGTTTCAACGCAGCCCAAATCGCCGAATAGTTTTCCCAGTCTCGCCAGAAAAAACTGACGACCAGAAAGCCAATCGCGGGCAACAGGAAAAATCCATTGGATTTGGCGCTGGCGGCTACGCCTGCGGCAAGCCCCAACATTAGGGTGCGAGGCCACGTAGGCAACTTTTCGTAGTTCAGCGCCATAAATCCAGCCAGCAACAGAAAAAGTGATTGTGTGGTTTCAAGCGCGATATATGCGTACGGCCACAACATCGTGGCGAAGCTAGCGGCCAAGGCGTTGGCGACAGAAATTTTCCAGTTGCCAGTCAGGCGTTTGCTCCAACGCAGAATGATTGTGCTGATCAGGGAAGTGAACAAAACAGGCTGCAAGGCCATCAGGCGATCTGCCCAAAAGGAATTTTGACCGAACAAAAATTGCTGCGTTAGCAGAAAGGGAACTTCAAAAAACATCTCGACTGCGCCATGTCTTGGCCACTTGATTGGCGTTGAGATGTCGCCTCCTTTAATCCAGGCCAGCAGGTGAAAAGTGATTTGCTCCGCAGCCCGCATGTTCTCGCTCATGTATCCCATTCCGGCGATAGCCATCGGCGAAAATGACAGGTAAATCAGAAACACTCCCAAAAACCACAGCACATAAATTTTGTGTTCAATCGAAAAAACTGTCGGCAATGGCCTTGCCGTCCTCAGTGAATTTGAAAACAACATTGAAACAACCTCTTCAGTTTTTGGAACGCGATCGGAATAAAAATTCCGGCAGGTCACCTCTAAGCTGAAATGGCAGGGATCAGCATCGTCAGATAACCCGGTTATCCAATTTATTTGTTTACTTTGGAGATTTTCCCCGGCTGGGCATTTACATCGAACACCCTTCAGGTCTGGTTTGGGCAACGAGCATTTTGGCTTGCTTGAGATAAGCTATGACGAGGAAAAGTTGGAAAAAGTTTCTACTGGATTCAAGGTTGCATCTCTCTTTTCAAAGTTGAAACATCAACTCCGGCATAAGATACTTCGCCAGCATTTCTGAACATCAAACCCGAATTTATACTTTTCGAAAAAGGATGGGAGCAATTATGGCTGACCCGATTTTGATTGCGAAAGACAGCGAGGACATCTACCTGCTGCCGAAGATGGCGAACCGGCATGGCTTGATTGCCGGAGCGACTGGAACTGGCAAAAGCGTGACCTTGCGCGTAATGGCGGAGGCGTTTTCCAAGCTGGGAATCCCGGTTTTTATGGCCGACGTGAAAGGCGATTTGGCCGGAATCTGCCAGCCGGGCGGTGACAATCCGAAAGTCGCGGAGCGCGCTGCGCAGTTCGGTCTCAGCGGTTTTGGCTATACGGCGTTTCCGGTAATGTTTTGGGATGTGTTTGGCGAACAGGGCCATCCGCTGCGAACGACGATTTCTGAAATGGGGCCGGTGTTGTTGACGCGAATCCTGAACTTGAACGACACGCAAGGCGGGGTGCTTTCGCTGGTTTTCAAAGTCGCCGACGACAACGGTTTATTACTGCTTGATCTGAAAGACCTGCGCTCGATGCTGCAATTCGTCGCCGAAAACGCCAAATCGCTGACCACAGAATACGGCAACGTTTCAGCCGCCAGCGTCGGAGCCATTCAGCGCCGATTGCTGGAACTGGAACAGCAGGGCGGCGATAAATTCCTGGGCGAACCGGCGCTGAACATGGACGACATGATGCAAACAGGCGACAACGGTTACGGATTCATCAACATTCTGGCCGCTGATAAGCTGATGCAAGCGCCGAAGTTGTACGCGACGTTTTTGCTGTGGATGCTGTCAGAACTTTACGAAAACCTGCCCGAAGTCGGCGATCTGGAAAAACCCAAGATGGTTTTCTTTTTTGACGAAGCGCATTTGCTGTTTGACGACGCGCCGGATGCCTTGCTGCAAAAGATCGAGCAGGTCGTTCGCCTGATCCGCTCAAAAGGCGTAGGCGTTTATTTCGTCAGCCAAAATCCGCTGGATATTCCTGATGTGGTGCTGGGACAGCTTGGCAATCGAGTCCAGCACGCGTTGCGGGCTTTCACGCCACGCGATCAGAAGGCCGTAAAAGCTGCCGCAACAACGTTTCGCCAAAACCCAAGCATTGATGTTGAAGCCGCAATTACGGAACTCGGCGTAGGCGAAGCTCTCGTTTCAATGCTGGACGAAAAAGGCACGCCGGGAATTGTACGCCGCGCGTTTATCGCTCCGCCACACAGCAAGCTGGGCGCAATTCAGCCTGGCGAACGGCAGGGCGTAATTCAAGCTTCGATCATCGCCGGGCATTATGAAAACTTCGTGGATAGAGAATCGGCTTATGAAATGTTGAAGGCAAAAGCCGAACAAACTGCGCACCAGTTGCAGGAACAAGCAGCACCGCAAAAACAGGAATCCTCTCCTTTTATGGATGCGGCGGGAGATATGCTGGGCGCATTTGCCAAAAGCGCTGCGCGTTCTCTGGGAACGACGGTTGGTCGCCAGATTCTTCGTGGGGTGATGGGTTCGATTTTTGGAGGTTCCAGCGGAAGGAGAAGATAGTTGGCTGTTTAGGTTCACAGCTACAGCAATTTGAGGTCGTTTTTGCTGTGAACTGTGAACCGCGAACTATCTCTTTAACAATCGGCTTCCAGCGGAAGAGACTTGACAGTGTCGTTTCCGGTCAATCGCGAAGCCACTCTCAGCCGAGAAACCATCACGCCGACAACAATTAACGCGGCTCCGATTGCGCGCCAGAAACTCAGCTTTTCGCCGAATTTGTAATACGCAAACACCGCCGCCGTCGCAGGTTCCAGCGTGTACAGAATAACGGCATGCGTTGGATTGACGCGGCTTTGCGCCCAGGTTTGCATCAGCGCGGCGACAAACGTCACCATCACAGCCATATATCCGATCTGCACCAGAAACTGGCTATCAACCGGATTCGGCATTGTTTCCATTCCTAACGCTTTCAAGACGAAAAACACCGTTGTTGCCAGAACCGCCACGGTGATGACCTGAAAAGCGGCCAGCGATCGCACGTCTCCGGCAGCGGCAAACGCGCTGGTTGCCGAAATGTGGGCTGCCCAGGAAACGGCAGCCAGCAATATAAACAAGTCTCCCCAATTGATTGTTTCCCCGCCTTGCGGAAATGACAGCAGGGCAAAGCCCAAAATGGCAATTGCCAAGCCAGTCAGGTGATCTCGTGTGGGTTTTGTCCGAAACAGCACATAACTCAGCAGCGGCGTAAAAACCAGATACAAGCCTGTGATAAATCCTGCTTTGGACGCCTGCGTAAAACTCAGGCCGACAACGTAAAACGCGATTCCGGCAAAGCTGAGCAATCCTAGTTTTGCGCCTTGTTTGATTTCCTGCAAATTGCTGCGTCGCAAATGGCCTGCGAAGGCCAGACCGAAACACAAAGCCGCAATGCCGAATCTGGTTGCGGTGTAAAAAGCCGATGAATGCGTGGCCAGGATTTCCTTTGTGATGACGTGGGAAGTTCCCCACATCACGGCCAGCACAATGAGCGCACTGTCAGATTTCCACCCTGCTTGGCCTGCTTGTTTTGAATTCATTGTTTGGTCGGTTGTATCGTTCATTGTTTTTCCGGTTGCGCGGCGGGCTGCCCATCATTTTTGAAATAGGGCTGAACCGCGACAGGCTGCCCAACCGAACTGAGCGCGGATTCCAGCAACTGCCTGACGGAAGTGATGGCATGATCCTTGGCGGTTTTCATGATCTCTGGCGATTGCCCCAGCTTTTCAATTTCCGGACGAACCATTTGCTCAGTTGTGTCTTCCAGTTGATTGCCGGTCATAGATTCCGTTCTGAAGAAATCCAGGTTGCGAATGACTTCGGCTTTTGTCAGGTCGGGATCAATCGAAAGAATCTTGACGTCCGGCAGAGGTACACGCAGCACATGCTTTTGTTCGTCATACGTCATGCGTCCCTGGTCAATCTCGTTCAGGTTAACAGCATAATGAATCGTCGCCGGGACGATCCGAATGACTTCGGCATTGCCATACCAAGCGTCATTGCGTTGGCGAACAACGGCTTGAACATAAGCTCGCGTCGTTACCAAATTGGTATCCCGTTCCAGCCTGAGCAAAGTTGTTTTGGCAGTCGCAACAATTTTCTCTTCCGGCCAAAACAGATCGCCGAATGGCCTGTCGCCCGCCGCCATGC
>CAZXHW010000629.1:0-5203 GCA_964639915.1 uncultured Heliomicrobium sp. | reverse complement strand
ATTCTGGCCAGATGGAGTATTGCTCTTCGTGATTCACAACGACTCTGTAAATGGTTGTGTCTTCTCCGTCATCGTGCCGATTCATATTCATCTCCTTTTCAAGAATGATTATTTCATGACCACCAAACCTGTCGCCGTTTTATTGATTCGCGCCGCCATCATCCGCACCAGTTCCACATTTGTGAACGGTTGCCAGCCATGCGGTTTCATCGGTCGCCCGTATTCAAACACGGCTTCGGATTTGGGATTGCTGGTGTCTTTCAGAAAGTCTTCCAGTTGATACACCGCCAGATTCAGGTAGTAGTTATCCATATCACCGCAATACACGTGAATTTTACCGACCAGATCAGGACCGATCTTTGACCAGTTCTTTTCCAGGTTGTAGCGCAGGTCATAGCCGTTGTCGCGCATGTACAACGCAACCTCTTTATCAATTTTGCCTGTCAACCGGTCCCAAATCGGACGCGGGTAGCCGTCTTTGCCAACTGGCCCGTAAGCAGCATCCCAGGCGGCAATCTGTTGGCCTGAACGCACATTGCTGCCCAGCACTGCTTCCAGACGGCTCATTTCCCGCATCGTCAGCGTCACCTGCCCATCAGCGTTTCTGGAAAGCGGACGAATCATCTTGCTCCAGTCGCCGTTCGGAACTTCAAACGCGTTGTCGTCTTCGTAAACATTCGACATTTGGTAGCGCCGGAAATCCACCGGGTCCGGATACAACGACCACGTGCCGTTGAAAAACTTCGGATGAAGGACCTGCAGCGCCAAAGATTCCCAGCCGCCAGTCGAACCACCTGTCAAAACGCGCGCTTGCGGATCGGCAAGAAGCCTGAACTTTTCTTCCAGATACGGAATCAGTTCTTTGGTCAATGCATCGCCATAAGGCCCGTTGTTAGCCGAATTCACCGCGTAAGAATCGTCGTAATACGGCGTCGGATGCTGAAAGGTGACGGCCACCATGCGCGGGAAGTTGTCGGACATCCACGCTTGCGAAAATTCGTAGCCGGGTTCGCGCGCGCTACGGGCCAGCCGCGCTTTGCGCTGTTCCTCTGTTTCAGGCGTAGCCGGAGCTTGTGTCGTAAATCCAAACGGCGGGTTGAGTCCGAAATGCCCCTGAATGTAAATCGCGGGGTACTTTTGACTAGTGTTCTGATTGAAGCCTTTCGGCAACAGCAGCGTCGCCCCTAGATAAACCGGACGCCCCCAAAACTCCGAAAGCATCTTGCTTTGAATCTTGACGCGCTTGACCCATTCCGTATCAGGCGGACCTTCAATCGGCGGCAGCTTCTTCATCAGGCTGAGTTTGACGTTGAAGCCAGCGGCAGGATCGAGCCGTACGCGCTGGACTTCGCTGACCAGATTGCCTGGCGAACGGTTCCATTGCTGCCCTTCCCACTGATCCCAATGAACCCAAATCTTGTGGCCGTCTTTGCGGTGAACTTGCGTGTAAACGTTCAGCAACGCCTGAACGTAATACTCGCCCGCCGGAAGCTGGCTCAGGCTTTCAACCTGATAACCCAAGGTTGAACTGTCAATCACCGCATTCGCGCCTGGCTTCAATGCGTCAACATCTACCCCATAAAACGGTACCGAAGCTTGATACGACCCCGCCTGCAACCGAGGCTCTACGCGATTGTTTTTCGAGATCATCACGAACATCCGGCCTGTGATCGGTTCACTATTCAGCGAAGCCGGGAACGAAATCTCGAATTTGGTTTCCGCCGCAGCCGTGTGAGCCGAACGCCACATCACCAGCGAAAGCCCGGCGATTATCGCCACAATCAACAAGCTACGCTTCATTTGCGTTTTCATCGGAATTCCTCTCTCAAAAATTTACCGCAATGTTGCCGCCTCACACTTGTGCGGTGAAATCCGCAACCGTGTAATTTCCCGCCGGAGCGCCCGCTCCACCCAATGTCTGGCGAAGCGCCATCAATGTTTTGCCCAGCATGTTTTGTCCGGAACCGTCGTGGTCGTCGCTCCAGTAATCGTCTCGTCCTTTGATATCGTTGTGCTCCAACAAGTACGCGTCGCCCGTCGCCAGCAGCGCCTGTTGAAGTGCTGCGTCGCTGAATTTCTGCGCCAGCACTGCCTTCATTGCTCCGTCGCGCCCCAAACCGGCGTAACTGCCATCGGGATTGTGCAGACCTTTTTTCTTATGAAACGCGTCAGTCCCGGTTTTCGCCGCTTCAAACAAGGCCAAATCGGCGGGATTGTTCCACCACTTGGTCGCCTGAAACGCTGCTTCGGCGTTATGAAACGAAGCCGTGATACCGTTGATGGTCAGCGAAAAACTACAACGATGAAAGTTGGCCAGAAACTGTCCGTGATAAACCTTATCGCAAACGGCATCGCCGTCAGGGTAATAAAAGGCAATCAAGTTATAGTTTTGACCGTGGATGGTGACTTGTTTGGGTCTTGAGGGAGGGATTTGAGATTGATTCATTGAAGATGTTCCTTGTTCCTATTTGGATAATTTCGCCAATGTCGCACGCGCTTCTTCAACGGTGCTGATTGGCGAATCGAAATCTACTCGCAGTTTCCGGTCATCGGCCAGCAGATCGAACCCTTCGCTATCAATTCCGGTCATTGCCACCGCCTGAACTTCAATCCCTTTCAACGCCTGGCAGTAATGTCGCAGAGCCTTCTGGTGGTCTTCATTCATGTGCTTAACGATGCCGGTTTCAGCTTGGCGAAACGGATTCGGGAGCAACATGTCATCCGCTTCGACCCAGAAGATTTGCCCAAATCCGCCGATAAAGCGCGCTCTGCGCAAATGAATGCAGTACAACGAAAAGTCGTGCGCTTGAAAGTAGGATTCCGATGACGGGAAATACCGCAAATACCGACGGCTGATTTCCGCGTCGGTTGGATTGACCGGTTCAGCGTCTCCGATCCAGGTCAAACGCCCGGAAGCGTGAGGATCATTCGAGTACCGGTCAAAGATCGTCAGCGAGACTTTGTTGTTTTTCTTGATGTTGCGCGTGTGCTGAGCAATGTCGCTGATCAACATCACCGGCTGGCCATCGTAATTCAACGCATACGGCGCGATGGAGCCAAACGGATAGCCTTCGACATCCACCGATTGAGTGGAAAGCACGCCAACACTTTGATGATTCAACAACCGCCGGGCAGCTACAGCTTTTTCAGACATTTTCAGACTCTCTGGCGACAAACTTCATCCTGTCACCTTTTCTTGTGATACCCGTTCCAGCCTATGCGTCGTGTTTTCCGTGACGCTCAGTACAGGCTCAAGAACCGGCTGCGCCGAAGCGGGAGCAAGTTCGTTGGTGTCGGGTGTTTCTAACTGAAATGGAATTTTTGCCTGCTCAGGCTTTCTGGTCATCACGTAAATCTGCCACAGGCTGAGCGCTAAGTTGATCAGGAATGCCGTCGAGCTGATGACCAGATAAGAGACGATCAGCCAATTGCTAAGCTCCATCTTTTTCAGGACCACCATTCCACCGAGTACAAACCCAAGGCCAAACACTGTGATCCAGAACAGCCCATCCAGATATTCATCCAGCCGCTTTTCCTTCGCGCGTTTTTCTGAGGATTCCGAATCCAGGTCTGTCTTGCTGACTTGCAACTGTGCGCCGCAGCGATTGCAAAACTTCAATCGCTTCGCCAATGCCGCTCCACAAGATGAACAATACATTTCATGGCCTCCTGTTCAACAGGTTTTGAGCCTGGCTTCATCTGGATTTTCTTCAACCGGAGGGACGTTCTGGCCGGGCGTGTTATCCAACCATGTTAAAGCCTCGTCCTCTGTCACGAAAATGTTGATAATCAGCCCTCGGTTGATTGCCGCAAGCACTCCGATTTTGTCTGGATCAATGAGTTCAGCGCGAGCGACCATCGCCAGCCGAACTTTTCCACCCGCTGCGTTGGCCCACTGTTCTATAAGAAAATATCGTTCGGCCAGGCTGGGAGGAGCGAATCCGGTCAACGCCGATATATTGACCAACAACTCATCAATTCCCTGTTCGCGGGCATACGCAATTGCGGCCGACACCAAATCAATGGCCTCTTTCAACGTGACAGAGCCGACGGGCCGATAGAACCCACGCCCCGCTACAAATTCAAAATTGTCCGGTGCGGACATAACACATGACTCCTGCTATCGCTTTACCAAATGCGGTTCCGCTCTTCGGCATTTTATACCGCCGTCCCGAAAAGAGCGCCAACACCGGCAGTCAAGGCCATTGCCAATGCTCCCCAGAACGTAACGCGAACGGTGGATTTCAAAACAGGCGCTCCGCCAGCCCGTGCAGCCACGACGCCTAACGCTGCAAGAAAGATCAGGGATAGCCCAGAAACAGCCACCACCATTTTCGATTCCGGGGTGACAAACACCGTCAGAAGCGGCAGTGCCGCGCCGATTGCAAACGAACCGGCAGAGGCAAAAGCAGCCTGAACAGGCCTTGCGCTTAACGTTTCCGAGATGCCAAGTTCATCTCGCGCGTGCGCGCCCAATGCGTCGTGCGCCATCAATTGCGCTGCAACTTGCCCGGCTAACTCCGGTTCCAGTCCACGGGCAACATAGATTAAGGCAAGTTCGTCCTGTTCAAATTCCTTGTCCGTAGCCAACTCCTGACGCTCCCGATTCAGGTCCGCCTCTTCGGTATCAGCTTGCGAACTGACTGAGACATATTCTCCCGCAGCCATGGACATCGCTCCCGCGACCAGACCAGCAACTCCGGCAACCAACACGGCGCTTCGCGTCGCGTGCGAAGCCGCAATCCCAACCACCAGGCTCGCCGTCGAAACGATGCCATCGTTCGCGCCCAGCACCGCAGCGCGCAACCAGCCAATTCGTCCGGTTCGGTGTCTTTCGTTATGACTTCTTGGCATTGTGTTTATTCCACGTGGTTGGCAGCATCATAAATCTACAGGGACAGGCTTAAAATTTTTGCTTGTTTCACAGGCTTGCGAGCTATTACTGGCGATGCTTTTTTTCATAATGCTCTTCGCCGCCGTAGCGGCGGCTGACTTTAGCCCGGCGTTTTCAACGCCGGGTAGCGCGAGAAAAACTTTCACGTCGCGTCAGCGACGTCTGAATTCAATCGTCGCTGACGCGACGAAGAAGGGAAATGTCATTTTTACCGTGGGTCGAACACCCACGGCTAAATTCAACCGCCGCTAACGCGGCAGAGAAATTTCCGGTCCAACGGGTTACGCCGCTTCTACTTCCAATATCCGA
>CAZXHW010000628.1:0-5206 GCA_964639915.1 uncultured Heliomicrobium sp. | reverse complement strand
AAAATTGGCGATCCAGGCTTCGCAATTGAGATTGCAGATAGTGTCGAAGTAATCGTTGACGACCTGTTGAACGGTTTCAGATGACATTGGTTTTTCTCCTGTAATGAAATTGGAATGCTTACTTCGCAATTCGTTACGTGGTGCGCGGTGCCGTCAGATTCAATAGACAAACTTCAATGTCATAAACGCCGACCACAAAGTCGGCGTCGTAGCGCCGCAGCCTTTGGGAGTGCCGTTGCAGTTTGAACTGAAAACGTCCGTGAAGCCGGTACCCGGGCGCAAGCCGGATGCGCCTCCGACCAGGACAATATTTTCATTCAGCAAGGGGCGGTAAATGAATCCCGCGCCAAGATCGTGGCCGATGCTGTGGCGAATCGCCGGTTGAAACAGCAACAGTTCCAATGGTTCCGTTCGATTGAACTTCAGGTAGTTGTAATTCAAAAAGCCGCGCAGTTTCGGCGTCACATCCACGTCAACTCCGGCGTTGTACAGCGTCAACCCGGGATTGACGAAGTTCGCCTGGCCCTGAATCTTACTGCTGCGAAGCGACGGCAACAGGCTGCGCGGTTCGACCAGCGCGACGCCGGTTTGCGTCAACCGCAATGCCTGGGAATTCCAGAAGCTGAATTTGCCGCCCGCAAAACTGGTGTTATCCAGAATGGCGTCAAATCCTCTGCCAGTATCATCGAGCGGCTTGGAATCCCCAGAAGTGTAAAAAGCAGCGACGCGATAGCGAATGTAATCGTAGTCAATCGAAAGTTCGGCGGCAGCCATTTGCGCGTTGATGCGTGTGGCGCGGTTCGCAATCGGGTTGAAGGTGTCGCGGCCGATGGCTTGGTAAGCGGCGTGCGTAATGTTCCAACGCCCGAAATGTCCGTCGCCTGTCCACCCGAAATAGCCTGACCGAACGCGATGCGGGGTGACCGTTCCGATCTTTCCCGGGCGAACCAGAAACCCATTCTGGTCATATTCGGTCGTCGGTCGGTCATCGCTATAATGCAGGCTGAATTGCGTGGTGTATCCCAGCACGAAGGTGTCTTGCCGGAACAGGTTGGCGATGTACACCTGTTGATTGCGAAAGCCGGTTTCTTTGAAATTGATCGTGTTCAGGCCGCTGTTGGTTTCTTTTTCCAGCATGTGGAAATAGGCCAGGTTGTATTGCCAGCGGTTGTTTTTGAAATTGCCGAAGAGCCGCGCGCCCAGGTTGGAATCGCTGAAAATGAAACCGCGAAAATCGCTGGTGAATGGCTGAATGCCCACACGAATGGAGGTTGTATCGAATTCCGGCGAGCGGCCTTTCTGGCTGCCTTTGCCGCGCAGGAACGGAAACAGCTTCGTTGTGTCGCCGAGCCGGTATTCAAAGAAAACTTCTTCGATGGAATTGAACCCGTCCAGGCGCGATTTCCCTTCGCGCACATCAACATTGACGACGCCGTTTTCCCGCACGCGCAATAGGTTCAGATTTGCGATGCCCGTGACTTTGAATCGCCAGTCCACAGGCTTGAACGAAGCATCGCCTTTGAAAAGGTCCAGCGAGAAAATGAAGTTTTGATTGAAGGCTTCCTGCCGCCCGCGTCCGAAAAATTCAAAGCTGCCGGGAAGCTGCGTGCTAAGGTCTGATGGAATGGGAACCCGGCGAATGGTGAAATCGCTTTCGCTGGCCAGCGTGATGGCCATAAAAATGTCGTTCCCAAAGATCGGGTAATCGCCTTTCAGCACATTTTGGCGATAAGGGTTTTTGAAGTCGCCTTTTTTGAAGCGCGGGTCTTCGGGCAAACCAATGCGCCAGCGATCCCGAATGACCATAAAGTCTGCGTCTTCTGCTGAAGGCTTGCCTTTGTCACGCGAAGGTCCAGCCGCGCCCAGCGGTTTGTCTTGTGGCGTTTGAATATTGGGAGGCGTTGTCGGTTCGACAGGTTTGGTCTGCGGTTTTGATTGCGGCGGAGCCTGGGCGGATTGCGGATTCGCCTGGCTCAAATCGGCTTTCTCTGATTGTGCTACTGCGGATGCCGTTCCAGCGATCAGAAATAAAAGGGCTGACAGTATGATTTTGCTTCGCACCGCTTCGTCTCTCCCCCGGGATGCAGGTTATGGTTTCGGAATAAATAGGAACCTGATAACAGAAAATAATGCGAGCGACGTTTACGTCGGAAAAAGATCAAATTTAAGACAACGAAAATGGCGACTGACGGTGAAATTCAATCGGCGGTAACCTTGCACGGAATCTGAACGGGAAGACTCGAACCCACGGTCAAGGTGCGAGGGTTGATAGCACAGCCTTTTCAGCCAAGTCAATCATTGATTTCAGACGCTTTATTTACTGGCCGCGCCAACAGGCGTCTCGTTTTTCCAGAAACGCGCTGATCCCTTCTTGCGCGTCGTCCGCCATCGCGTTCAAGCTCATCACTTCCTTGGTGTAGTCATAAGCCTTGGTTTGATCCAGATCAATTTGCGTGTAAAAAACCTGTTTCCCGATGCCGATCGTCAGCGGGCTGGCCGTGGCAATCTGGCTAGCCAGTTTTTCGGTTTCGGTGCGTAGCTCGGAAGCTGGGACGACACGATTGATCAATCCCCAATCGGCAGCGGTTTCGGCGTCAATCGGGTTGCCAGTCATTAACATTTCCAGCGCGCGTTTGCGTCCGACGGCTCGCGAAAGCGCCACCATCGGCGTAGAGCAAAACAATCCTATGCGAACTCCCGGCGTAGCGAACTTTGCGCCTTCCGCCGCAACCGCCAAATCGCATGTTGCGACCAACTGGCATCCGGCGGCAGTCGCCATCCCTTGGACTTCGGCAATCACCGGTTGCGGAATGCGCTGAATGACGGTCATCAATTCCGCGCAGACATCGAACAATTGCCGGTAATCGCCAAGGGTTCGCCCCCGCAGTTCGTTCAAATCATGCCCAGAAGAAAACACGTTGCCGGACGCTGCCAAAATGATTGCGCCGATTTCGCGGGATTGGCTGAGTTGCTTCAAACAAGCCAGCAGTTCCTGCATCAGCGCCAGCGAAAGCGCGTTGCGGCGTTCAGGCCGGTTCAAGGTAATGCGAGCCAGCGGCGCGCTGATTTCAACAAGCAGATTTTCGTAAATTGTCGGCATAGTGTTTCCTTGTGAGATCGCGAGACGAAGTAAGGATAACAGCCTGCGCTTCACGCGGTCTAGCTTCATCCAATTTGGCGCAGAGCAAGGACTTCGTTATTCGGATTTTTATTTTGATTGCGTTTCTGCCCAGCACATTGACGCGATGGACATCCTCAAGCCAAACTGTCTGCACAAACTCAGCGGTAAAAAGTTACCGAATGTTTTTGCGAAATCTTTATGCCTGTCTTTCGCGTAAGCCGCCCCGTACAAAGATTGATTGATCAGGTTCGAAAAGGTTTTAACCGGGAGGTTGAATGAGTTTCTCCGTGCGTCTAGTTAGGGTTGTCAGCGCTCTGTTTTGTTTTTTTGTTTTGCCTGCGACGTTTTTGATGGAGCCTGTTGGATTGTTTAATGCTTCCCAGGCAACAGCTTCCAGCCAATCGCCTCGGACCTTCAATTCCGAATCCAACAGCTACGGCCAGGCATTGCTTGGCGCCATCCGTACAATCTCGCGGACGAACTTATTCACCGCGCAAACGGGGTGCGCTTCGATTACGCCGAAGGCTCAATACTTCGAATCAGCGGGAAGCACAGGCTCTATTACTGTTACAGCTTCTGGCACTTGTTCGTGGACAGTGACCGGCAATCCCGGCTGGGTAACGATCAATTCCGGCGCGTCGGGAACCGGAAATGGAATCGTCGCTTATACAGTTTCGGCCAATAATTCGATTAGCACGCGGCAAGCAGTTCTGACAATCTCCGGACAAAACTTCATCATCAATCAAAGCGGTTCGAACGGCAGTTGCGCCATCACACCGATTGCTGCCGGACAAACGATCAATGGCGTGCTGGCGGTCAGCGATTGTTATTCACAGCAACGAGGCCAGCTTTTTCCGGCAGATCGCTATTCTTTCACCGGCACAGCAGGACAGCGCGTAGCCATTCGCGCGGATTCATCTGCGCTTGATACTTTCCTTTACCTGATTGATCCGACCGGAGCAGCCGTTGCTTCCAACGACGACGGCGATGGCCGAACTGGAGCGCGGATCCCAACAGGAACAGGATTTTTCACATTGCCAAGTTCCGGCTCCTATCAGATTGAAGTGACTTCGTTCGGCACAACGGCGGCATTCGGCGCCTATTCCGTCAGCTTGAGCCTTGGTTCGGCGAATTGCACCTACACCGCTGCGCCCTCAGAACAAAGCGTCGCAGCCGCGGGCGGCAATGGCTCCATCAGCGTTACGGTTGCCGGAAGTGGTTGCAGTTGGACGGCTTCCACGAATGCCGATTGGGTGGCAATCACTGCTGGCGCGACTGGCAGTAGTAACGGCACCGTAAATTTCACTGTCGCAGCGAATTCGGGTTTCACAAGAACGGCGTATGTGATCGTCGCCGGTCAGCTTGCCAGCATCACGCAAACGGGAATTGGCACACCAACGTTTGCTCGCTGGGACAAACAGACTTCCGGCACGACGGAACAACTGAACCACATTTATTTTCTCGATGACCTTCAAGGTTGGACGGTCGGCGCGAACTCCACAGCCCGCCGAAGTGTGGATGGCGGCGCAACCTGGAATCCGTTCACGGTTGCCGGATCAGTGCAATCGCTCAACTCTGTCAGATTCTTCGATTCCGATCTCGGCTGGGTGGGTGGAGAAAAGCTTACGGCGACCACCACAAACGGTGGGCTTGGCTGGGCACTGCTGGAATTCGCTACCGGCACGCGGTATCGGCTCTTTCCCGTCAATACATCAAACGCGTTCACCGTTGGCGAACGTGACGGCGGAGGTTTTCACGCCAGCACAGTTGTCATTCCCTTTTTGGGGTTTGGGCAGGAAACGCAAACACTGGTCACCCCCTCCCCGGTTCGTGACATTTACTTTTTCAACGCTGCCAATGGATGGTCGGTCGGCGACAATGGCCAAATCTTCCGGTTATCCAAAGGCGGTAACAATTTTGACCACCAAACCGGCGCGACCACGCAAAACCTGAATGGCATTTTTGCGCTTGATCTGGGAACGGCTTGGGCGGTCGGCGACGGTGGCGTGATTCTGAAAACCGTCAATGGCGGCGTTCACTGGAAACCCCAAAACAGGGGCGTAACAACGAATATGCGCGACATTC
>CAZXHW010000627.1:0-5208 GCA_964639915.1 uncultured Heliomicrobium sp. | reverse complement strand
GTCCAAAATACTGCGGTTGGACAACAGATAGAACATACAAGATCACGGAGTTCACGAGGATGATTACTTATGTGAATTTCAAAACTCCCTCTCCGTGTTCTCTGTGCGCTCTGTGTCTAAAAACAAAGAATGAATAGGCCTCTGAGATAGGATTGCTGCGGCATTTCGATCAACAGCAAAATGTTAAAGTCCTTGCTCCGAACAGAAATCATGCTATTTTGCAACGTCTAAATTTCAGGCTGGAAAACCGATCCGGTCACAAAGCGCACCCAAAAGCGCAGTTCTTGCCCCCTCTAAACCAAGGTTGAAAAACCAGTCGGAGGCAAGAATAAGTTGCCCTGCCACCTTCACATCTGAGTTCAACCACAAGCATTAATCGGAACTGCATTAGTTCCCAATCAAGCTGCAAGCATCAAAAGATTCGGGGAATCTTTTACCCCGATGTTTGTCAAACAGATTTCCGGAGATCCCTTATGCCGACGAAAATCGAAAGTGACGAAATTGGCAACCGTCCAATTTCAAAGCCTGCCTCTTCACTAACCTTCATCAAACGAATCATCGTTTTAGCTTTTATTCTGGCGACGCTGGGCGTCCTGGTCAGCCGGACAGAATGGATGACCACAGCCTTGGCGGCATTTGCGGGCGAATCCAGCCAGGTACAAACACAAAAACCTTCCACCGGTCGCACAGATTGCGTTTTCTTGAAAGCGCCGAGCGATCTTTTGGGGGCGCAGGCGCGCCATCGGGCCTCAATTTCTACGGTGACGGAAACCTTCAGCGACAGGTTAGGCAAAGCCTCAGAATTGCCGCTTCGAGACGCTCAGAACGTTCCGCGCCAAAATCTGATTGACGACATTTTGTTCGGCAAAATGGAAGCGGATGGTGTCCTGTCGGCTCCGCTGAGCACCGACGAAGAGTTTGTGCGCCGAATTCATATTGACCTGACCGGGCGCATTCCTTCGGCAGACGTGGTGACAGCCTTTGTCAGCAACAAAGATCCGCAAAAGCGAGACAAGCTGGCCAATCAAATAATTGCTTCGCCGGAGTTTGTGGATAAATGGACGCTCTTTTACGGCGATCTTTTCAGGAATACTTCGTCTGCATCCAACGTTCGCCGTTACATCAATGGGCGCGAAGCGTTTTACACCTACATCAAAGATTCCATTGTCAGCAATAAAAGTTACGCCAAGATGGCCACGGAAATGATCACCGCGAAAGGAGACAGTTTTGTAAATGGCCCGATCAATTTCCTGATTGGCGGGCGTGTGTCTTCAGGGCCGCAGCAGGATACTTACGATGGGCAATCGGTGTTGACGGCAACCACATTTCTGGGCCTGGGTTCCATGGATTGCCTGTACTGCCACGATGGCACGGGCCATCTGGACGCCGTCAATTTGTGGGGTTCCAAAGCCACCCGAGCCGACGCATATGGAATGGCAGCGTTCTTCGCCCGCATGTTTCAAAACAGCCCGGCGCAATTCGCCCCCTACAGCGTTTCGGAACAAACGCGCGGCGAATATGGGCTTGATACGGATTACGGCAATCGCCAGTCGCGCACGCCCATCAATGGCAAATTCATCGTCGAGCCAAAGTATATGTTCAATGGCGGCGGCGTAAATCCTGGCGAAGATCGCCGCCAGGCAATGGCTCGCCACCTGACGGCCGATCCGCAATTTGCTCGCGCAGCAGTAAATTATATTTGGGAAGAGTTGATGGTCGAAGCTTTGGTTTCGCCGTCGAATAATTTCGATCTGGCGCGGCTTGATCCGGCAACGGAACTGCCGAATGGCTGGAAATTGCAGCCAGCCAACGCTGAACTGCTTCAGGCGTTGGGAGCGGAATTCAGCAAGAACAATTTCAACTTGCGCGCCATCATTGGCCTGATCGTCAAATCCAGCGCCTATCAACTTTCTTCCAGTTATCCGGGCCAATGGCGCGTTGATTTGGTTCCTTATTACGCGCGCAAATTCATTCGCCGATTGAAAGCGGAAGAGCTACACGATTCAATCATCATGGCGACGAATTTGCCTCCCGTCAGCCTGGTTCGCGAACCTGGCAAAACGACAGACACTCTGATCGTCGGATACCGATTGATGGACGATGACCGCAAAAAGCTCCGGGATGTGCGGTGGGCGGTTCAACTGCCTGAACCTCAGGAGCCGCGTCAAAACAGTGACACGCGCGCTTTTCTTGACTCGTTTTTGCGCGGCGACCGTGATGTGAAACCACGTTTGGGCGACCACTCCATTCTTCAATCGCTAAACATGATGAATGACGAATTCGTCTTCAACCGCACCCGGCAAATTGATCAGATTGCTGGCGTTCCGGGCTTTCCGGACACACCGTCAACTGTTCGGCGGCTGATTTCCGATGCCACGTTGTCGAATGAACAGATCATCACCCAGCTTTATCTGAACACGCTTTCCCGCACACCCAGCCAGGCTGAAAAAGACAAACTGATTCCTTATTTCACCTCTTTGGGCAAACGGGCGGCAACGGAACAAATTCATTGGGCGCTGCTGAACAAAGTTGATTTTTTTTTTAATTACTAGGCCTAACATCAATGGCTAAGAAACGAGAACGAGGCTAATTATGGATAAACACCTTCTTCCCAATCATATTTGCGAAATCTGCAAACCATTGCGTCCGGCCAATTCCGCGTTGTGGGGGCCGCATCTTGGACGCCGCGCTTTCTTCAAACTGGCAGGCACAGGCGTCGCCGGATATTTCCTTGCGCCCACGGCGTTGGCAGGCAGTACCCAAACGCAAGGCACAGGCGCACAATTGGTCGGCAAAGCGCGCAATGTCATTTTCATCCAGATGCAAGGCGCGCCAAGCCACGTGGATACGTTCGACTTAAAAGTCGGCGACTGGCTGCCCAACGACTTCAATCCGACCAGTTATAACGGCGTTTTATTTCCGCGTGGCTTAATGCCCAACCTGACCGACCACCTGAACAAGCTGACCATCATTCGCAGCCTGCGCGCGCCAGCGCTGGTGCATAACCTGCAACAAATCTGGACGCAGATTTCCCGTAACCCGACATCCATTGATGGCAGAACAGCGCCTCATATCGGCAGTATTGTTTCCCTGGAAGTGGAATCCGAACGCACACCACAGCAGATTCTGCCCGGATTTATGGCGTTGAACGAAGGCCTACTCGTCGGCTCGGGCTTTTTGCAATCCAAATACACCGCGCTGTCATTGCCAGCCATCAGCAACGGGTTGCCCGGCGCGCTTCATCCGGCTGGGAAGGCAGGCTTTGACAGCAGGTTTCAAATCTTGATGGATTTGGACGGCAACCTGCGGACAGATTCTCCCTTGGGCGAAGAAGTGGCTGACCTGGACGGGTTTTACCAGCAGGCGCATAACCTGATGTACAACCCACAGATCAACGAGGTTTTCACTTACCGGAAGGATGATGCCGGACGATATGGCGGCACAACTTTCGGACTGTCGCTGGCGTTGGCGCGCAATCTGTTGGGCGCGAATCTGGGCACTCGCTTCATCCAGGTCAATCAGGATGGCTGGGATAACCACGTCAACATCTATGCAGCCATCCGTCAACCAGCCATTACCTTCGATCAGGGCTTGTCGGCATTGCTGACCGATCTTTCTTCCATGCCGGGCGTGTGGGGAGGAACCTTGCTGGATGAAACGCTGGTTGTGGCTATGGGCGAATTCGGGCGAACGGTAGGAGTTCCCGGAGCTAGCTTGAACACCCAAAACGGACGCGACCATTACTTCCAACATTTCGCCGTTTTGGCCGGAGGTGGCACGCGCGGCGGAACGGTCATCGGCAAAACAAACGACATTGGCAGCGCAATCGTTGACCCAGGCTGGTCGCAGAATCGCGCCATCGTCAACGAAGACATTGCAGCAACGATTTATTCCGCCTTGGGGATTGATTACACGAAAGTGATTCGCGAACCGGCTACGCAACGCCGCTTTGAGTATGTTCCATTTGCATCGCAAGGCGCATGGAGTCCGGTTCTGGAAGTGTTTAAGCGTGAACCACGGCTGCGCCCTGGTATCACTCCGCGCGGTCCGCGCCAGATCGGCTAAGTAACTGCCTGACATGCTGGGCGCGGCAGGGGAAATTGCAGGGAGCCGTTGCCGCGCTCCGGGCGGCGCTCGCCTTTGACCTGGAACTCTCAAGTCATCACAGCAATTGCTCCACGACCGGGGCGATGCCGTGTGCTCCGGTCACACCTGCGCAAAGCGGCGGAAACTCTCAATCCCTGCATCCGCGATGCCGCGAATCAATTACTGACCGCGAAGTAATCGAACGGCTCGCACGATCTTGCCTTCCCGGCCAGTCAGTCCTACACTGCGCGCGTTTTCCAGCCGACTCCCAACAGTGCCCCAGCAAGCTTACCCCGTAGCTTCAATTCAACGTAGACATCGCCATCAGCGTTCAGCTTTGAGGACACGGCATGCTGTCAACACGCAAAATTTCGCCAAGCAATACGGAGCATGTCTGGTTTGCGCGCGCAATCGCTACGACAAAGCGTAAAACAATGGACTGAGTGAATAAATGCCTACACAAATAGATTTTCTTGAATACCACAAATCCATCGCCAGAGAACTTGGCGCAACGAAAGATCGGGTTCGGCATCTCATTGGTGATGGGCATTGGCAGACCGATGGTGAACACAAGGAAGCCGTGCTCAGAAGAGTCTTGCGCGGCCATCTGCCCGAATCTGTGCGGATAGGAAAAGGATTCGTCTGCTTCCAAAATGACACTTCTAGCCAGATCGATGTATTGATAACAGCAAACGACAAACCTACTCTTTTCAAGGATGGAGAATTGGTATTAGTAACGCCGGACGTTGTGCAAGCGATTGTGGAGGTCAAGACCGCGATAGAGTCGAGGAGGGAGCTTAAGGATGCGCTTAATAAGCTATCTGACAATATTGCCCTCATCCGCTCTGGTCGCAACATAAGCTGCCTTGCCGGACTTTTTGTTTTTGAGGACCGGGCCGAGAGGAATGTTTCTGATCGTGTAGTCCTCGATGAATTACAGTCGGTGGTAAACGAGCAGCAACATAGATTGATTGACTGGGTTGCGCTTGGTCCCGACCGGTTTTTCCGCTACTGGTATCATTCCTCTGACGTGTCGAGTATTTGCCGGAGCGATGTTTGGCACTCATACAAATTGCCAGATGGTCTCGCTCATGCATATTTTCTTAGTAATGTTGTGTGGGA
>CAZXHW010000626.1:0-5209 GCA_964639915.1 uncultured Heliomicrobium sp. | reverse complement strand
TTGCCAGTGTCACCCGCCAGATCGCCCACCTGGGGCACATTCGAAGCGAAACCGAATGCCAGCCTGGCTAATTTGTAATCCGTACCTAGATTCCCCGCTGTCCCTTCAGAAGTTGGAAGGGTGATCTGTCCTGCAGGACTGGCATACGTTCGATTTGGCGCCGCCTGACCAAATGTCAGCAGATTGGCGCGCCAAGCGAACGCTGTCAGTCCAACAGCGATCAATCCTATAATTATTAGCACTCTTGATTTCAATTTTTCCTCCTATGGCTAAGCTCTTCGAGAATGTGAGGCGAAAGAGCCATAACGCCCATGTGCGCCAATTGGCGCGATACCCTGAGCCACATAACGGCCGCACCCAGCCATTCAAAATTTGACACTTCAAAATTTGAGATGATGGTGATTTACCAAAGACAGAAACACTAACTGCCACAATGCAGCGGGGCCTGCAGGAGGGTCAGATTCGCGGCAGTAGCTGTGAACCGCCAGAGTTGTTGTTGCAAGGTACGGGGTTGGGCAGCAACAAAAACAGCATACGAATTCAGTAATGATAGTTTGCAAACTTTGCGATGATTGCCATCACAGCAAAATCGGCACACAACATTTAGCGAATGCTCTGTTTTCACAGAAGCTCGAACAAGGATTCAAACTTTTTCGGCAACGAGAGTGATCGAAAGCCTTAGGTCACTTGAAACGTGGAAAAGTGTGAGAATTCCAGGTAAACCAGATTTCGATCTAGTGAATATCTAATTGAACTTTATCAGGATGCTAAGCGCGGTACCCATTGTGAAATGGTGAGGCATAAACCACGCTTAAGAATTTTCAAGCGGGCGCAGTATACACGCCAACTTATAGTCGTTCAACCGATTTATCTTTCGAATCTAGCCGTTGAAAATTAAATTTGAGTTTTGCTTTTTATCGAACCGGCTGTTTATGGCTCTCATTCACTTTCGTTTTAAGTTTTTAGGCTTGGAGGCGTTTATACATCAGATTTGTTTCCGTGTGCGCTTGTCTGAAAACCCGTCAGGTCTTTACAATGCGCTTTAACAATTTGTCACTCTGTTGAAACACAGTTCAATAATCCTTCGTACTGCTTGACTGTCGAAGGATTACACACAACAACAAATTTGGCGTCAAAGCTTTAATCACCAAAGATCAGACACGAATCATTAACCTTTGGAGGGGTCTAGACTCATGGCAGTCTCTAGGAACAAAAAAATCCTTATTGGAGTGGGAGTTCTTTTAGTTATTGGGGTGATCATCGGGGTCACCGTTTTCGGAAGGCGAGGAGATGCGCCTGAGGTTCAGGTCGCGAAAGTTGAAACACGAGCCGTCTTGGAATCAAAAGTCACAGCCAATGGCGAAGTGCGGCCGGTTCAATTCATCAACCTCACCGCTGAAGTTGCTGGCCGCGTTACCGATGTCTTCGTAAAAGAAGGCGACTTGGTCAAAAAGGGCCAGCCTTTATTGCGCGTTGATCCTACGCAGTTGGCAAACGCAACTTCTGTCCAAGAGGCAGCGTTGAGATCAGTGCAGGCCGATGTCCAAAACCAGACTGCGGCGATCAATGTTTCAGAAAATGCCATCAATTCGGCACGCGCCGCACTGGTTACTGCTCAGGCGGATATGGACCGAGCCCAAGTCGAAAAAAACAACGCGCAGATCGAACTGAAACGCCAAACCGACCTGCTCGAGTCTGGCATTGCTTCCCGCTCGAATTACGACACAGCGAAGATGCGATATGATTCGGCGGCTGCGTCCGTTAATGCCGCAAAAGCGCGCGTTGACCAATCTCAGGTTCAAATCACGGATGCCGAAATTCGTGTCAGACAGTCCAAAGCCTCGCTTGAAGCGGCCAACGCACGCGTTGCCCAGCAGAGAGCCAGCCTGGCACAACAATCTGATCAATTAAGCAAAACAACTCAATACGCCACAATTGACGGAGTCGTGGGCGGTCCAATTATTCAAGTTGGCACATTCGCTGTTTCGAGTTTTTCTTCAACCGGCTTGATGTTAATTGCGGACATGTCCACGATTAACGTTGATGTCAAAGTTGATGAAACTGACATCACCAATGTGAAGCATGGCCAAAAAGCCAAGGTAAAGGTTGATGCGTTGGGCGAGCGAGAAATCGAAGGTGAAGTGGTTGAAATCGCTCAAACTGCACTTACCCGCAGTGGGCAGAGCATCGCTCAAACAGCAACCAGCGGCTCACAGGAAGCAAAAGACTTCAAAGTCGTCGTTCGTCTGGGGAACTTGACCGAGGAAGCTCGAGATCGTTTGCGTCCGGGAATGTCTGCAACAGCGGTTATCACCACAGATCGCCGGGAAAATATCGTTGCAGTTCCATTACAAGCGCTGGTTGAACGCGATCCGGAACAAATCAAACCGTCTGGCGCACCTGCAACAAACCAAAGCCAGAATCCCAAAGACAAGAAACCTGTAAAAGGCGTCTTCGCTGTTGAAAACAATAAAACTGTCTTCAAGGCAGTTGAAACAGGCATCACCGGCGAAAATGACATCGAAATCAAAAGCGGCCTGAGCGCAGGCCAGGAGATCGTCACTGGCCCTTATCGCCAGCTTCGCACTCTGAAACCTGATCAGGCAATTAAGCGCGAAGATAAGAACAAAAAGCCCAGTGGCGATAAAGAAACAAAATAGTTAACGTCCCAAGTCGGTAGGGAGCTTTCTTCACTCTCTCTACCGACTTCTGATTCTCCAAGCAGGAAAACGAGGAAGTCCATGCCAATGGTAGCAACAATGATTCAACCTGAGGTCAAACCTGTGATTCAGACGCAAGCCCCCAACCTCCAACCGCGCGAGGTAATGATCAAGACAGATAATTTATGGAAAACATATGTGATGGGCGATGAAGAGATCCACGCTTTGCGCGGAGTTTCTTTTGACATTCAGCGTGGAGAATACGTCGCCATCATTGGCCCTTCAGGTTCAGGCAAATCAACCTTGATGAATATGATCGGCTGTCTGGATACTCCATCGAAAGGCGAGTACTGGCTAAACGGCAAGATGGTTTCTCAGATGGACGATGACGAACTCGCCTATATCCGAAACAAGGAAATTGGGTTCGTTTTTCAAACCTTTAACCTGCTTCCACGCGCTACAGCATTGCACAACGTTGAATTGCCGTTGATTTATAACGGCACGCCTTCGGGTAAACGAATTGAAATGGCCAAGAAGGCATTGGAATCAGTCGAACTTGGTCATCGAATGACCCACAAACCCAATGAACTCTCTGGCGGTCAGCGGCAACGTGTAGCCATTGCCCGCGCCTTGGTGAACAATCCGTCCATCATTCTAGCGGATGAACCGACTGGCAACCTGGACTCGAAAACATCAGAAGAAATTATGCAGGTGTTAGAACGGTTGCACAATCAAGGCAACACGATCATCCTGGTCACACATGAACCCGATGTTGCCGCCCACGCGCACCGTGTGTTGACTATTCTTGATGGTCAGATTTACAAAGACGAACGTCGAAAGTAGCGTTGAAAGTTACATACCAATACCGAAAAGCCGCAGACCTTATTTCTTGTAAAGTCTGCGGCTTTTTCGTCAGGCTTCATCACCTGACGAATGGCTGATCGGTTGGTAATCCCATCGGCTGTGGGGACGCAAATTCAAAATTTTTGTATTTACGGCTGCTCCACGCGGTCAAAATATCCCGCTCGGTACCGCAAAACAGGATCTTTCAACTCGCGCGGAGCATTTGGGGGGAGCTTGATTTCGACTTTTATTGAATGCCATTTGTTGTTGGGGGATTCTGCCACCTGCACTCCAACGACATACTGATTCCGCAACAGTAGCCCAATCACTTCAAACGATGCATCAAGATCGAATGGGCCTTTTGCAAAAAGAGCCAGGCCACCAGTTTGTGCTGCCAGTTCTTCCAGCACATCCTGTCCCTGCCTATCCACCCTAAAACTAGCGCCTGACGAAACAATCGAAATACCGTAAAGAAGTGCGTCTTCAGACCGAATCCGCTCTTTCAATTTTCCAAATCGCTCATCCTTCGAAACATTTTCCTGCCCATCGCTCAGCAAGATGATGACTCGTTTGCGATGCTTGCCACTTTTGATCAAGTCGAGACCTTGTCGGCATGCGTCAAAAAGCGCTGTCTGTCCTTTTGCCGGTTGCAAGGCAACACTGCTCAATGATTGCTCAATCGCCTGCTTGTCCTGAGTCCAGCTCTGTGCCAACCGAACTTCTTTATTGAAGCTCAGGATTGCGTACTCGTTGGCGTCGTTTCCCTGCTCCAAAAAATTAAGGATGCTACGAATATAAAGACGAAGGTCATTGCCGCGACTCGCGACTCCAGACATAGAGCCGGAAATATCTACGAGAAAAAGAATGCTGGCGGCTTCTTCCCTGTCGCTAAAGCTGGAGATGTTCAGCGACTTTTTGCCGGTTAAAACATCGAAATGGTCAGGCCGCAAGCCTTTGATTGATATTCCCTGCTGATTGGTGACCGTCAGGGTCAGCAGAATCTCCTGTTCTTTTCTGACAGACGGCTCCGCTGTTTGAGCCAAGCCGGTTTCGGCAAAAGCCACAACAGCTAACCAACAGCAAAAGCAGAATTTGATCAGACGCTTGAAGAACTTCATCAGCTTGGTTTCCTAGTTTTTTGCTTTGAAAAACAACCTCATTTACACAAGCGAGAAAAACGATTGCGGGGTGTCACGTTTCGGAAACTTTTTTAAGACTTTTTCAAAACCGCCCAAATCTTAGCCAACGCTGACCTGCGGCGTTGAATCTGACAGCCGCAACAAGCGCGGAAATTTGCGGTTTCCTTCACCAAAGGCGACCACTCTAGACCTCAATACTTATCAAACCTGATTTTGCAGACCGTCAAAGACGAGTTTCAGCAGAGGTGTGCCAGCCTCTCTAAATTGGCGGTGGCAATTCAACAACCGGAGGTATCGTGATGGCGGTATCAGCCTATGACAGGATGGCGCATTTGTGGCGGCGCGCTGCGTTCGGGGCTCGTCCAGACGAAATCAACAACTACGTAAAGCAGGGATTTGAAGCGACCGTAGACCAATTGATCAATTATGAAAATGTCCCCGAATCGCCCGATGTGCCCGCTCAGCCCACAACTACTGGCGGAGGCTTCGACATTCAGCTTCTGGACATTGACAATATCACGTCGTGGTGGCTGACTCGAATGATTTACACCAAACGTCCGCTGCAGG
>CAZXHW010000625.1:0-5212 GCA_964639915.1 uncultured Heliomicrobium sp. | reverse complement strand
CTTTTCGAGCTCATTTCGAGATTTACGAATAATCATCTATTTTCACATCAGCAGAAGAAGTGCTTTTCCTTCTTATACGTTGCTGACAGCTCCTTCAATGAGCGAGCAAAGCTTTTCAAAAATTTCCTCAACTTGCCCTTCTCCGCTAGTCTCTATAAGACGACCGCTGCTGCGGTAATATTCAATCAAGGGCGCAGTCGAAGTTTTATATTCATCAAACCGGCGCGCAACTGAATCCGGATTATCATCGCTTCGCTGTTTGAGGGATTCTCCATCCAGATCACAGATTCCTTCAACCTTGGGAGGCCGAAAATAAACGTTGTAGATTTCTCCACATTTCGCACAGGTGCGTCGTCCGGTTAGGCGCTGGAACAAAACGACTTCATGTACTTTGACCCGAACGAGCAAAACATCTTTTTGCTGCTGGAGTGCCAATTCTTCAAGCTGGTGGGCCTGGTTAACCGTCCGCGGAAATCCGTCAAGGATATAACCATTCTCGCAATCCGGGCGTGACGTTCTCGCCTGTATGACTTCGGCTAATATTTCATCGCTGACCAATTTTCCTGAAGCCAGCGTGGACTTAATCTCTTGGCCAAGCGCAGTTTCAGCTTGGGCCATTTCTCTTAAAATATCGCCTGTCGAAATTTGCGGGTACCTATACTTTTCAGAGAGCAAACGCGCCTGCGTTCCCTTGCCTGCTCCCGGCGGCCCAATTATCACAATGACTTTTGGCATAATGACGACTAAACCCGCTTAAAATTTGCCCCGCCGGAAAAGCTTTTACGCACGCCGCCCACGCAGTCGGCCACCTCGCGGGCCCAAGAATCCATCATAATGACGCATCACTAACTGAGCCTCGACTTGACTGATGGTATCCATTGCAACGCCCACAACAATTAACAAGCTCGTGCCGCCAAAATAAAATGAAATTCCAACACCGGTCAGAATCCAGCTCAGCCCTGGAATGCCTTGAATGAGATTATCAAGCCAAGGGCCAATTAACGGTAGGTACTGCACCTTAAAACCGCTAATCATTAGCTGTGGAATCAAGCAAACAACCACAAGGTAAATAGCCCCGACTGTTGTCAGCCTGACCAGAATTCCATTTAAATAATCGCCAGTACGTTTGCCAGGACGAATCCCAGGCACAAAAGCGCCTTGTTTCCGCATGTTTTCTGCTACTTCATCGGCATTGAAAACAATCGAAACATAGAAAAAAGCGAAAAGAACAATTCCAGTGATAAAGAGCAATTCGTAAACCGGATGACCGCCGCTCAACCAAGTATTCAGTTTGGTTAACCAACTCCATTGGCCAAAAGTCACCAAAGACTGTGGGATCGCCAACACAGAGGAGGCAAAAATCACAGGGATGACGCCAGCAATATTCACTTTCAAAGGCAAGTGTGAAGATTGCGTCTGAACCATCTTGTTGCCAACCATACGTCTGGTGTGGTTGGTTGGGACCTTCCTGGTTCCTCGCTCAAAGAAAACAATTCCCGCTGTCACTGCAAGCATCACCAGCAGCAGGATAATCACAAACACTGCCGAGCCTGGGTCTTTAATTGTGCCCCACAATTGGCTGATTGCATTGGGGACGCCTACAACAATACCCGCAAAAATCAGCAAACTGATCCCGTTACCGATTCCACGCTCTGTGACCTGTTCACCAATCCACATAATGAACATGGTGCCAGCAGTCAAAGCCAGCATTGCGGTTAACGAAAAACCAATTCCTCCGCCTCCCAACACCAGCGGACGCCCAGTCGGATCTGCCTGACGCTGCAACCAATATGCAAGACTGACGCCTTGCACCAGGCAAAGCAGAACTGTCAGGTAGCGCGTGTACTGATTGATCTTGCGCCGACCAAGCTCGCCCTCCTCTTGCTGCATCTTTTTCAGTGCAGGGTAAACTGAGGCCATCAACTGCAAGATGATGGAGGAAGTGATGTAAGGCATGATCCCAAGCGCAAAGACCGAAATTCGGCGTAAGTTGCCACCAGAGAACAAATCCAACGCGCCAAATAATCCGCCAGCCCCTTGGCTCCAGAAACTTTCAACCGCATCCCGATCCAATCCCGGAACTTGCACGTGAATGCCAGCACGGTAAATTGCCAGCATGCCAAGCGTAAAAAACACTCGGCGGCGCAAATCTGGAATCTTGAATAAGTTGCGAACCGCGTTGATAAATGACTCGAACATAACTTCCTCGTTGCCCTTCCCAAAATACGGAAATCAGAATTGTGATTCGGGGAATGAACTCAAGATTTATTCAGATTTTTTTGCAGGAGCCGCGATAACTTCCGCCTTGCCTCCGGCGGCTTCTATCTTATTTTTTGCAGATTCGCTGAACCGGTGAGCGCTGATGGTTAGAGATTTGCTCAAATCTCCTTTGCCTAAAATCGCCACCGAACCTTTCAGCGATTTCCGAACCAAGCCTTTTTCAACCAAAACTTCAGGGGTCACCGTAGTGCCAGCGTCAAACAATTCTTCTACCCGCGCCAGATTCACTTCAGCCCATTCGCGCTTGAAGATATTGGTAAATCCGCGTTTTGGCAGGCGACGATGCAAAGGCATCTGGCCACCTTCAAAACCACGTTTCCGGGAATAACCGGAGCGGGATTTTTGACCTTTGTTTCCGCGACCAGAAGTTTTGCCAAGGCCAGATCCCTGTCCACGACCAAGACGTTTCTTTTTATGGGTTGCGCCTTCGGGCGCTCTCAAATTGTTTAAGCCGATAGCCATAACTCAAACCTCAGTGCCTTATTCGACAATTCGCAACAAGTGCGGAACCTTGGCGACAGTGCCACGAGTGGAATCATTATCCGGACGCTCAACGATCTGATTCAGCTTTGTAAAGCCCAAGCTTCGGACAATGACCTTATGTTTTTCAGGAGTGGCAATCGTGCTGCGATACCACTGAATCTTGATTTTCTTATCGTTCGCCATCTTAGAGTTCCTCCACTGTACGACCGCGAAGGCGGGCGACTTCTTCCGGACTCTTCAGGCTGACAAGCGCATCAAACGTAGCGCGGATAACGTTGTGCGGATTGTTCGACCCCAGAGATTTAGTCAGGATATTGTGTACGCCAGCGGCATTCATCACAGCGCGAACCGCTCCACCAGCGATGACTCCCGTTCCTTCCGGAGCAGGCTTGAGCAAGACCTGGCCCGCGCCAAATCTGCCGACAATCTGATGAGGAAGCGTTGTTCCCTTCAAAGGCACTCGAACTAGGTTGCGCTTTGCCGCTTCAATCGCTTTGCGGATCGCTTGCGGAACTTCTTTCGCCTTTCCAGTGCCGAATCCAACAGTCCCACTCTGGTCGCCAATAACCACCAATGCGGCAAACGACATATTTTTGCCGCCCTTGACCACTTTAGTGACACGGTTGATCGAAATTACCTGATCAACTTTTTGTTCGAACCCATCCGGATTGATTCTTTCCTTAAACGCCATATTTCTCCAAAATCAGAACTGAAGCCCACCTTCGCGCGCAGCTTCAGCCAGTGATTTCACGCGCCCGTGGTAAATATATCCGCCGCGATCAAAAACCACGGTGTTGATACCCTTTTCTTTAGCGCGTTCTGCAATCAACTTCCCGATTGACTTGGCGGCGTCAATATTCCCGCCCTTGTCAGTTCCCGCGCTCTTTTCGACCGATGAAGCCGAACAAAGTGTCACGCCATTTGCGTCATCAATCACCTGTGCATAAATGTGATTGAGGCTGCGGAACACAGCCAAGCGAGGACGTTCGGATGTTCCTTTTACTTTTTTGCGAATGCGCGAATGGACGGCGCGCCGTGCATCTTGTCTTGAACTTTTAGCCATAACGATACTCTACCTTCACCGAACGATGAGCCAGACCTGCAATCTCACAATCGGCCCCTTCGTTGCGGACTTTTGAATTTATCGCCTACTTGCCAGTCTTGCCAGGCTTGAGCTTCATTGGGCGATCAGCGTAACGAACCCCTTTGCCTTTGTAAGCATCCGGTTTGCGCAAACGATGCATATTCGCTGCTGTCTGCCCCAACAATTCCTTGTCAATGCCAGAAAGCGTGACGGTCGTTTGATACTGATTGATCGTGCGCCCCAGCTTTTCAACTTTCGCTGTAACGCCGTCTGGCAAAACAAATTCGATTTGATGGGAATAGCCGAGCGCAAATTGCACGGAACGCCCTTTCAACTCGGCTTTGTAACCCACACCGACAACATCCATCTCTTGCGAGAACCCTTGCGACACTCCCCTCACCGCGTTGGCGATTAGGGCGCGCACGGTACCGTGTATTGCCGTGTGATCCTCATCTTGCCGCTCAGCAACCAGCTTGCCTTCATCAACTTTCAGGTTAACTCCGGCAGGAATCGTGGTCGTCAGTTTGCCCTTTGGCCCTTGCACTTCGATTGCCGAATCTGTGATGTTGACCTTCACATCCTTCGGAATCTCAATTGGTTTTTTGCCTACTCGTGACATAGCTTTCTCGTCAGAAGTTTGGAGCAATGGCCATAACCAGCCACTACCCCGAATGTTTTAGTAAACGCTACAGAGCAATTCGCCGCCGAATTTCGACTTGCGCGCCTGTTTGCCAGTCATCACGCCATGCGAGGTGCTGAGAATGTTGATTCCCAAGCCACCCAGAACCTTCGGAATCTCGTCGTTTGCCACATATACCCGGCGGCTTGGACGCGAAACGCGGTTGAGTTCGGAAATCACACTTTCGCCCTTCGGGCCGTAACGCAGGAATATCCGCAACGTGCGAATTTGAGTGCCTTCGGCTGTCTTGATGCTGTAATTGGTGATGTAACCTTCTTCTTTCAAAATTCGGGCAATTTCAATTTTCAGCCGCGAAGCGGGGACATCAACCTTGGAATGACGCGCTTCAATCGCGTTACGCATGCGCGTCAACATATCTGAAATCGGATCAACTATCATCGTTTCAACTCCACTGAGGAACTCTTCCGTTCTTTTACCAACTTGATTTCGTCACACCCGGAATGTCGCCTTGCAACGCTAGTTGGCGGAAACAAATTCTGCAAACGTTGAATTTCCGCAAATAGGCACGCGGACGGCCACAACGTTTGCAGCGGTTGTAGCCACGCACTTTGAATTTCGGTCTCCGGTTCGCTTGAACGATTTTTGAAGTCTTAGCCATAAGTTTCTCAAGTCCTAGTTTTGCCGGAACGGCATTCCCAAATGGCGCAATAGCGAGCGCGCTTCTT
>CAZXHW010000624.1:0-5215 GCA_964639915.1 uncultured Heliomicrobium sp. | reverse complement strand
CTTTGTTCATTTTGGCGAAGGCACACTGGACCAAACAATTTTGCCCATCCTGCCGGTTCCGGGAACATTCAAATCCACACAATTCGCGCTTGATGCGGGTGGCGTTGTGGAGCTTTATCCATCTCGCAGCACTGTCCTGCGGTTTGACGTGGGCGACACAATCATTCGCTTCAACGGCGACGGTGGACGTCCCAAATTCACCAGCCACAATTTACAGCTTAGCGCTGGCGTCGGCTTAAGGTTTTAGCCGTTTCGCAAAGAAGAGCCGCCAATTGGCGGCTCTTCTTTACGTTCATTGAACGGCTTTTTTGAGCAAAGCGATCTGCCCGGCGTGATACAGATCGTGCTGAATCACTCCGTGCAAGAGCGCGTAATTTGAATAGGGAGCCTGCGGAACGATGTCGTCCAGTTTTGCATCGTCAATTTTCTTGACCGCGTTCCGCAGAGCCTGATTGCTGGCTTCCAATGCCTGCAACGTAGCGTTCCAGGCAGCTTCGCTGGTTTCCGTGACGGGCGGGAAGTTCATTTCATCGGATGGATTTTTTACCGGGTCTCCTTCCAAACGCAGTTTGGCAATTTGCTCCCAGGCGATGATGTGATTGACCAATTCCCAAATGCTGTGCGCCGATGGAATTGGCCGCGCAACAGCCTGTTCAGCCGTTACCCCTTCCAGCAACTCTCGCAGACTTGGTCCGTGCCAAGCTTCGCCTTGGTAAGCGCGTTTTAGCTGGCTGTTGATTCGATGAGTTTCAGACATCTTAATTCCTCCGGGTTTAAGAACTGTTTCGTCAGACTCACCGATTGTACATTTCCCAAATCTTCTCGCAATCAAATCAACTTCGTCCGCGCGTCATGCGGATTAGGCCGCGGCTGCCAATTCGATTTCAGGTTCATCATGCCTTCTGCGAATGACTTCAACAGAACACGGAGCATGGCTGACAACATATTCCGCGACACTTCCCAGCAACCACCGTTTAATTCCCGCGTCATCGTGCGATCCAACAATGATTAAATCTGCATTCCAATCTTTCGCTTCATCAATAATCACCTGACGAGGACTGCCTTCGCGCACGACCGCTTTCGCTGTCAGGTCACGAGCCGACAACAAACTTGCGGCCCGCAGAGTTATCTGCTCTGCATGTTGGCTCATTTCCTGCTGGGCATGTTCGAACACGCCTGCGGCGTCAGACCACATCTCCGGTGATGCTGGAACAAGAACTTCTACCGCTGACAAAACCCGCACAATTGTTTCCGGCGGCCAAAGACGTGCGGCGACCGCTTCGACAGCTTCCCAGGAATGAATGGAGTTATCTATTGCCAAGAGTACTTTCATACTTTTCACCTTTTGTTTCCCTTCGAAGTTAGAAACGTTCCAAATTCTTGCGCCAGTGTCTGGCCTCACTGCACAAATTATTGTTCAGTGGCAATCAACAGCCCCTTAGGGCAATTCTCTCGCCAAAGCGATCCTTCACTTCTTGCTACTATTTTTGAGCAAAAATCTGAAAAAGCCGTATTCGTTGAATGAGAGCTGATAGGGCTGGTTACCAATACGCGGAAACGCGACATCATCCGACATCTCTATCGGAATCAGGCCTTTATATTTGCTCAGATCAAGTTCCACAGGCTGCGCAGAACGCGATAAATTGAAAACGCACAGTACGGTTTCATCCTGGTAACTGCGCGTAAAAGCAAAAATCTTGCGGTTTTCAGGCTTGATGAATTCCAGCGAACCTTGGCCAAATACAGGATGTTGGCGGCGAAGCTCTATCGCGCGCTGCACCCAATGCAGCAGTGAGGTAGACGTGCGCATCTGCGATTCTACGTTAACGGACTGGAATCCGTAGACTGGATCCATAATTACGGGGAAATACAATTGCGCGAAATCGGCCCCGGAAAACCCTGCGTTGCGATCGGTAGACCACTGCATGGGAGTGCGCACCCCGTCGCGGTCACCCAGGTAAATGTTGTCTCCCATACCGATTTCATCGCCATAATAAAGAAATGGGCTGCCTGGCAAACTGAAAAGCAAGCCATACATCAATTCAATCCGGCGACGCCCGTTATCCAACATTGGCGCCAGCCGCCGCCGAATCCCTATGTTTAACCGCATGCGAGGGTTGTTGGCATATTCGCGGTAAAGATAATCACGCTCTTCGTCCGTTACCATTTCCAGGGTCATTTCGTCGTGATTGCGCAAAAACGTTCCCCATTGGCAATTATCCGGAATTTGCGGTGTGCGCTCCAAAATTTCGACGATTGGACGACGATCTTCCTGGCTAACCGCCATGTAGAGCCGAGGCATAATCGGAAAATGATATGCCATATGACACTCATCACCGTCGCCGAAAAAGTCCACAACGTCTTCGGGCCATTGATTGGCT
The DNA here is from genome assembly GCA_964639915.1 of uncultured Heliomicrobium sp. Taxonomy (GTDB): domain Bacteria; phylum Acidobacteriota; class Blastocatellia; order RBC074; family RBC074; genus RBC074. The sequence continues at coordinate 2,834 of CAZXHW010000624.1, read as the reverse complement.
TCCGCCAGCAGCACACGTCCCGGATAATGCTTATCAATGTGCGCACGCAGCCGTTTGATGAACGCATGTGTTTCCGGCAGGTTTTCGCAATTCGTCCCCTCACACTCAAACAGATACGGCACAGCATCCAGCCGGAAACCATCAACGCCCATATCCATCCAATAGGCAAGCACATCCAACATTGCCTGCTGCACTTCCGGATTTTCGTAATTCAGATCAGGTTGATGACTGAAGAAACGATGCCAGTAATACGCTTGAGCTTGGTCATCCCAAGTCCAATTCGAGCGTTCCGTGTCCACAAAGATAATGCGAGTATTCGCATATTTCTGATTCGTGTCGCTCCATACATACCAATCGCGTTTGGGCGAATCCGGCGATCGCCTTGATTCCTGAAACCATGGATGTTGATCAGAGGTGTGGTTGAGAACAAGATCAGCAATCACGCGAATGCCTCGTTTATGAGCCGCGTCCATAAAGCGCTTGAAGTCTTTGATAGTGCCATATTCCGGCAGCATTGCCTGGTAATCAGAAATGTCATACCCGCCATCACGCAGCGGCGAAGCGTACATCGGCAACAGCCAGATACAATCAATTCCCAGCCATTCCAGATAGTCGAGCTTTTCAATCAGTCCGCGGAAATCTCCCACGCCGTCGGCATTGGAATCGTAAAAGCCGCGCACGTAAATTTCATAAAAAACTGCATCCTTAAACCACAACGGATTATCATTCAGCTTGCGACGTCGTCTTAATTTCATGCCTTCCCATTCCTCTTTCGTTTTAGCCAACGTGTTCCAGCAGGGCTACCGGCAGATGAGTGAACACCTCTGTCAACAGCAGCACCTTTTTGCCCTCTTTATCCCTTACCTGAAGAAGCTGTCCGGTTAGAACATCCCGGTAGTTTCCGCTTTTCAGTTCATCCGGGAGCAAAACTGTCGTTTCGTTCCAGACCCGTTCGCCTATCGGCAGTTGTGTTGCGTCTCCCAATTCCGTAAAAAAACGCGCCGCCACAGCGATGACGCTCTCTTCCTCTGTGGTGCGCGCAAAGGAAATAGCGTGGCGAGCTTTTTCACCTGCAATACGCAATGGCAGATACCCTCCATCAGCAAATAGAGCTTTATGCGCGCGGCGAAATTTGAGCGCCTGCCTGGTTAGATATAGCTTGATGCGCCCATCTGTCGGCTCGCTCAGCATTTCAGTAACAAGGGCAGCAGCGTTGTTGGAAGTGATGCTTTCCATCGAAGCCAGAAGCTGTCGTCTGTGCGCATAATCCACTGGCTGTCGGTTGTCCGGATCCACCAGGCTAAAGTTCCAGACTTCAGTCCCTTGATAAAAATCGGGGACGCCCGGCGCGGCAATTTTGAGCAAGGCTTGCGAGAGCGAATTAAACATTCCAGCGCGCGAAACCATCTGCTGAAACTCCACAAAAGACTTCAGGAAATCATTTCCTTCGCCCGGCTCAAGCACAGCTCGAACAAACTGGCGCACTGCCTGTTCATATTCATCATTAGAACTGATCCAACTGGAATGAAGTTTGGCTTCGCGCAAAGCCTTAATCAGATACTCTTCGACCCTCTGCACAAAACCTGCGTGGGCTTCTGCATTTATCTCTGAAAGCTGAGTGGTCGCTTCAAACGGCCACATGCCAATCAGCGTTTGGTAAAACAAGTATTCTTCATTCGCGTCCGGAGCCAAAAACTCTTCCAGTTGCGTCTTTTTGGCCTGATTTAAGCCTTGCCAACGCCGAATGGCGCGGTACCAGCGAGTCGGAATTTCAGACAGCACATTGATCCGCGCCCGCACATCTTCGCTGCGCTTGGTGTCATGGGTGGAGGTGGCCGATAAACTGTTTGGCCATTGGCTGGCTCGCCGCTGATTGGCCAAATGAAACGATTCCAGAGATACGCCGAATCTTTCCGGATGTCCCCCGACTTCATTCAAGGAAACAAGCGAATAGTGCCGATAAAACGCTGTGTCTTCCAATCCTTTTGCCATGACCGGACCGGTCAATTGCTGAAAGCTGCTGACGAAATGACGGCGTAAAGCGCGATCGTCTTCATCCAAACTGTCCAGATCGTCGAGCAACAGAATCGAGCCAATAAAATCGAAGATCGAAGGGCTGGTCGCCGGATTTCGGCGTTTTGCCGCACGAATCGCAGAGAGAATGTAGCCCCGGTCTGGGGCGCTAACAGCGGTTTGATTTGCACTGATGTAACTGCGGTAAACCGGGAAGCAGGCGACCAATTCAGCCAGCGCATCTTCCAGACTGTTGAGTGTGAAATCACGCGAATAACGATGATGCTCCGAAATTCGATCCAGACGCCGCGCCAGCACATGCAACTCGCTGGACATCGCCACACGCAGAATAAGTTTTTTGCATTCGTGCGTTAGCTCCTCAAACCTGAGAGTGTCGCCGGTGAATCGCTGATAAAGCTTCTGAAATGCCAACGCCTTCCCCGAATCCACAAAAACACCGTTTAACAGGTTGAGAAAGTCATATCCTGTGGTTCCCTGCACCGGCCAATCGGCGTTTAGGGATTCGTGGTGTCCGAGAATCTTTTCCACAACCACATAACACGGTTTGCCAATCTCTGCCCCCAGATCAACCTTTCGACTCTCGTAATTTAACCGCCCGCTTTTCGCTCCTTTTTGGGTTAGCGCAATCAGGCTGGAACGCTGCAAGTCGTCTAGATAACGTCCGGGATCGAATAGGCCGTCCACATGATCTATACGCAACCCTGTCACCCAACCTTGCTTCATCCATCGAAGAATCAAATCGTGAACCGCAGTAAAAACCTCTTGCGTTTCCACGCGAATCGCCGCCAGCTCGTTGACAT
>CAZXHW010000623.1:0-5215 GCA_964639915.1 uncultured Heliomicrobium sp. | reverse complement strand
TGCTGTTGCTTGGAAACAATGCCTCCGCCTTATCGCCCGAAGAAACCGCGCGCGAAATTTTGCGCTACACAGAGAGCGAACAATGACTGGCATCAACGAAACTCACGATCCGAAGCTGGAAAGTTGGGTAAAATCCGCCAACTTTTCTGACACCGATTTCCCGATTCAGAATCTGCCGTTCTGTTTGTTTGAAGACATTGGCGATGACGACGATATGCCTGGTATCGGAGTAGCCATCGGTGACCAAGTTCTCGACTTAACCTCTCTCGCCGAAGCAATTTGGTCAGAAGACTTGTTTGATGAAATTGCCGACGCCTGCACACTTTACCCAGATCTGGATTTGATGCTGACGCTGAAACCGGAACAGCTTTCTGAATTACGGCAACGAGTCAGCAAATTGCTACGCGCCGACAACAAAAGCGACGAACGATATCTCGCCGAAGACTGTTTGATTCCGATGAACGAGGTCCGAATGCTGGTTCCCCATACCATCGGTGATTACACGGACTTTTACGCTTCGGTCTACCACGCCACAAACATCGGCAAGATGTTTCGCCCCGATCAACCGTTGATGCCGAATTACAAATGGATTCCGATTGGGTATCACGGTCGAGCTTCGTCTATCGTTCCTAGTGGCTCGCAGATTCGTCGCCCTTCCGGCCAAACGATGGCCGATGGTGCTGAAGCCCCGACTTTTGGGCCGAGCAAAGTGTTGGATTACGAATTGGAAGTCGGCTTTTTCATCCGAGAAGGAAACGAGCAAGGCCAGCCGGTTTCAATCTCCGAAGCCGAAAATCACATTTTCGGCTTGTGTCTGGTCAACGACTGGTCGGCGCGCGACATTCAACGGTGGGAATATCAACCGTTGGGGCCGTTTCTGGCGAAAAGCTTTGCGACGACGATTTCTCCGTGGATTGTGACCACAGAAGCCTTGGCTCCGTTTCGCGTTCCAGCGTTCCAGCGTGAAGCCGCCGATCCACAACCACTGCCTTACCTGGATTCGCCAGAAAACCGTGAAAGCGGTGGTTTTGACATCAAGTTGGAAGTGATGATCGCAACTGAACAAATGCGCCAGCAAAACCTCACTCCGTTTCGCCTGAGTGCCAGCAACACCAAAGACCTGTACTGGACGTTCGCGCAAATGCTGACGCATCATAGCAGCAATGGTTGCAACCTGCGTTCTGGAGATTTGCTGGCTAGCGGAACGGTTTCTGGCGCAGCCAAAGACAGTCAAGGAAGCTTGATCGAACTGACCGAGCGCGGCACACAGCCCATCACATTGCCTACCGGTGAAGTTCGCCGCTTTCTGGAAAACGGCGACGAAGTGATTTTGCGCGGATATTGCAAACGCGAAGGATTTCGTCGCATCGGTTTCGGCGAATGCCGAGGAATCATTGTCGGCTGAAGCAAAGTTTTCAACGCAAAGGCGCGAAGCCGCAAACAGCAATCTTTTCCATACGTTGCGCCTTTACGTTTAACTTGTCGGCTCAACCATCCCAATCAGCTTTGGCAACGCCTTCCCGATTTCTTCATTCACCACCAAATCGGCAATACCATCCAGTGGGGTTGGCGTACGGTTGATGATGATCAGTGCCGCGCCGGATTGTTTGGAAAGTTGCGGCAAGGAAGCCGCCGGATAGACGACCAGTGAAGAGCCGACAGCCAGAAAAACATCGCAGTCCTGACAAGCTTCGACAGCGGCTTTCATCGCCAGCGCAGGCATAGATTGACCAAAGGAAATCGTTGCCGGTTTCAGCAAGCCTCCGCACACGTCACATTCCGGAGCCAGATCACCGCTTTTCACACGCTCCACAGCTTCGTCCATCGAAATCCGCGCGCCACAGGTCAGGCATTCACATTCGACCGTTGTGCCGTGCAATTCGATGACGTTCTTGTTCCCTGCTCGCTGGTGCAAACCGTCAATGTTTTGTGTGATCATCACCCGCAATTTCCTTTGCCGTTCCAGTTCGGCAAAGGCGCGATGGCCAGCGTTCGGCTGAGCATCGCGCATTTCAGGCCACATGGCGACTTTCTGCCGCCAATATTCAATGCGACCAGCGCGGCTTGAAACAAATTCGCCGTATTCGATGATGCGGTTGTTGGCCCAAATGCCGTTGGGGCTGCGAAAGTCCGGGATACCGGATTCGGTGGAAATGCCTGCGCCCGTAAACCCGACAATACGGCTACTACCAGCAATCAATTCGGAGGCTTCGTGAAATTGCATGGCTAATTTTCCTTTTTTGGTTTCTTCGGCTCCCAATCCTCCGCCAACTCCTGAATCGCTGCTTTCACCGAACCTGGGAAATGAGTGGCAACGCGCGGGTCCATAATGCTCCCTCCGAATCCTGTTTCCTCTTCGGAAGCTTTGTTGGCATATTCCTTCAATTCGGGAAGGTAAGCTTTTGCATCCAGCCGTTTCAATCCCCAGACTGCCATAACTTTCGCAAAACCATTGCCGTTCCCTTTGATGAATTCCAGTAATCGCTTTTTGGCTGAGTCAGTGTTGATCGCACTCAGCGCCCGAATAGCAGAAATTTGGACGTGATAGCCTTCGCTGCGAAGAAACGGTTCAAGCATCGCCGGGTCCTTCCCCGCGCCAAAATAATAAAAGCATTCCAGCGCCACATGCTGTTCAAAAAATCGTTTGTTCTGTTCCGGCGTGTTGTCATCAGCAATGTTTTGCGGAGGCAAAGAAAGCTGCGCCTGAATCACTTGGTCAATGTATTTCGTATCGTAAGGTTTGGAATGAAGGTATTGAAAAATGGCGGCCAGACTGGGTTCGTACAGTTCCGCGGACACCAGCGCTTTGTGATAACTGTGGCGATAGGTGGCAACAACTTCATTTTCCTTCAACTCGGCATCGCCCGATGTTGGCGTTGGCAGCATCCAGGTCTGGCCGGTTTTGCCTTTTTTGAGAAATAAGAAGTAAGTGTTGCCGGGTTTCAGCCCGAATCCCGGCCCGTGCCCGCCGGAAACGCTGGATAGTCGCAGCGCGAAGAAACCATCTACGATGAATTCTGCCTGAACCGACTCGCCCGCAATTTGCTTCAGCAGCTTCAGTGTCAGCTTTTTTCCATCTTCGTTTTTCAACACCTGTGCTTTCACGAAGCTATCTGCTTCGCGGATGATTTGCTCTTGCCAGGGTTCGTTCCACGTTGTGGCTCCAACAGTGATTGGAATCAGGCAAAGGAAAAGTTTGGCTGCGAATTTAATTGGCTTCTGCATCTTGATTTGGCTCCTGGAAGTTAGACTATTGGCTTTGGCGTGGAAGCTTGGCCAGTAAACAGATGGCGCGAGTCGGGCACCCCAAACTCGACATTGCAATACCGTCACGCTAGATTGAACGCGATGCGCTTCCCAATTTTGCGTTTTAAGGAGAGGGCAATGAAAAAAACATCGCTGACAAGCTTTCTATCCTTCTTGATCGTCGTGGCATCCGCATGCAATCGCCATACGAACGTGCCACAAACCACAAATTCGCAAGCTCCCACTGCAATGACAAACGCTTCGCTAAATTCACCACAAGACGTTCACTCATATTCCAACCCGGAGCAAATTCAGGTCAAGCACGTTGAGTTGAATCTGGAAGTGCAGTTCGACCGCAAAATGTTAAAAGGCACTTCGACGCTGACCATTGAGCGCAAACAAAATGACGCGAACGTGCTGAAGCTGGACACGCGCGATTTGAAGATTGCGAAGGCTGAGGCTTCAACGGATGGGAACAACTTCGCTCCGGCGCAATTCACTCTTGGCGAAGCGGACAAGATTCTGGGCGCGCCGCTGACTGTTCAACTGTCCGCGCAAGCGACCAAGGTACGTATTGAATACGAAACCAGCCCGACGGCTTCGGGGGTGCAATGGCTGGAACCGGCGCAGACAGCAGGCAAAAAGCATCCCTACGTCTTTACGCAGTCACAAGCGATTCACGCGCGAAGCTGGATTCCATTGCAGGATTCGCCGGCCGTGCGCGTGACGTATTCGGCAACGATCCGCACGCCGAAGGAATTGCGCGCGGTAATGAGTGCCGACAGCCCAATGGGCGACGCCGACATTGTTCCAGGCATATTTCGATTTGAGATGCGAGAAGCCATTCCGCCGTACTTGATCGCGCTGGCGGCGGGTGACATTGCATTCAAACCGCTCGGCCAACGAACCGGCGTGTACACCGAACCGGCGATGCTGGAAAAAGCGGCAAAGGAATTGGCAGACACCGAAAAAATGGTCGAAGCGACGGAAAAGCTTTATGGCCCGTATCGCTGGGGGCGATACGACATTTTGGTTTTGCCGCCGAGCTTCCCGATTGGCGGAATGGAAAACCCCAGGCTGACATTTGCCACGCCGACCATTTTGGCCGGAGACAAAAGCCTGGTTTCGTTGATCGCACACGAACTGGCCCATTCGTGGTCGGGCAATCTGGTGACGAATGCAACCTGGCGGCATTTCTGGTTGAACGAAGGCTTCACGACGTACCTGGAACGCCGGATCATCGAATCCATTTACGGTCGTCCGCGCGAAGAAATGGAAGCCGTGCTTGGTCGGCAAAGCCTGGAAGAAGAAATGGCGGGCCTGGAAGCCCGCGACCAGATTTTGCACGTTGATCTGGCGGGCCGCGATCCTGACGAAGGTTTCACGCTGGTGCCTTACGAAAAAGGCGCGCTGTTATTACGCCAACTGGAAGAAACGTTCGGACGGGAAAAGTTCGATCAATTCCTGAAAGCGTACTTCGATCATTTCGCTTTCCAGAGCATCACGACGGCGGACTTCCTGGCTTATTTGCAAAAGAATCTGCTCGACACAAATCCGCAACTCGCTGCCAAAATTCCTCTGGATGAATGGATTGAAAAATCCGGTTTGCCAGCTTCTGCACCGAAACCGCAGTCTGACGCTTTCGCCAAAACTGAAACGCAAGCCAAAGCATGGCTTGAAGGCAAAACTCCGGCGGTGAAGCTGGAAACCAAAGCCTGGACGACGCAGGAATGGCTGCACTTCCTGAAATTCTTGCCGGCACAGATGACCGAAAAACAGTTGAAAGAATTGGATCAGGCGTTCGGCTTAACGAAAATCGGCAACGCTGAAATCGCGCACGTCTGGCTGTTAATGGCGATTCGCAACAAATACGCGGCGGCAGACGCCCGATTGGAAGAGTACCTGACTTCCATCGGCAGACAGAAACTGATCAAGCCTTTGTACGAAGAACTGGCCAAAACTCCCGAAG
>CAZXHW010000622.1:0-5226 GCA_964639915.1 uncultured Heliomicrobium sp. | reverse complement strand
GAAGTTGATGTACCACCACAGAGCCCACGGTCATCGGCAGTTGCTGGCGCCCTCCTCGCCGGTTTTGCACGCATTCCTGTGGCTATGTGGTTCCAATTTGACGCCAGCGACGATCCTGACGCACCAGGCTCGCGAGAATGCCACTCGCTTGACGCCGTAGGGTCCACACTGTACCTGTTCGGAGGCAACGACCAACAGCAGCGCATGAACGCAATCCTGACGTTGAACACCGGTGAGCGTCCGTTGCTGCTGCGCCCCTGTGCCGGTCGATTTTGAAAGCGGAACGGAGTAGTCTACGCGATGGCAGCTTGGCGCTGCGTTGTTGTTGCAACCAATGATGGCAACGGATTTTCAATCGCCGGTTTGAATACCTCGTCCAAACAAACCCGCTCGCATTCGGCAACGATATCCAGGTAATCGTAGGCTTGGTGGCGGTTCCGATACTCTGCGCCGCGATGAAGTTTGTGCGTCAGCAACGCGCTGCGACCTTGTTCGGCAAACCCAATTCGCACGCCGATTCCACCCAGCCAGGCCAGCAACGCAGCCTCAAAAGCATTTTGAAAAAGCAGCGCAACATCAAAACGCCCGGAACGAATTTGCCTAACACCAGCGAAAAACGCTTTTACGCCTTGTTCACGGCGACGATATTCAATGACTTCATTGACCAACGGCGAGCCTTGAAACAATCCGGCGGTCAGCGGAGTCGCCAGCAAGGCAATGTGCGCGTCTGGAAACGACGTGCGCAATCGTTCCATCGCGGGAGTTGTCATGACCGCATCGCCCAGCCAGTTGGTTCCGCGAATCAATATGCGTTCGGTCTTCATCATTCTTGGTGGGCTTGGGTAAGCGCGGAAAGAATTGCTTCGGCAATGTCGTCAGGAGTTTGCGATTCAGTGGTGACGACGCGGACAGCGGCTTGTTGGTAAATCGGCAATCGTTGTTCGTAGCGTTCTCGCGCGGCCTCTTCAGTTGCGGCCAGCGGACGAACAATGGCGTCTTGTTGAATTCGCTGCCAGCAAAGTTCAAATGGAGCATCCAGCCAGACCGTCAATCCGAACTGATTCATTACTACCCGGTTTTCGTTGCGCGTGATTGCCCCGCCGCCCGGAGCGATGATTGCTGTTTCATCCGAGCCAACCTCGCGCAATGTCTCAGTTTCCAGTTGGCGGAAACGCTCTTCGCCCTCGCGAGCGATCAGTTCGGCAATCGAACATCCGGCTTTGGCGACAATTAATGGGTCAAGATCAACAAAACGACGGCCGAGCTTGCTGGCGAGCGCTGCTCCGACCGTCGTTTTTCCACTGGCCATAAAGCCGACTAAAAAGATTGCAGATTTCATGGACGAGGTCATTGCTTCAAGGCTTTTTCAATCTCTGCAATCAGCACGTCGCGATCAATGATTCCTAGACGATGGAAAACCATCTTGCCTGTTTTGTCATAAACAAAAGTCGCGGGTAGAACGCCGGACCATTCCTTGAACACGGCATCAATCATTTCCTGCGGGTCTTCGGTATCCTGGAGGAACTGGTCGGCTTGCGATTGTTGCTTTTTCAGGAAGGGAATCACCTTCGTTTTCAAATCCGTCGAATCGTCTGCCGTGATGTGAACGAAGCGCACGCCGCCTTTGGCGCGGTATTCATTATCAAGCTTTACGAACTCCGGAAACTCCGCTACGCAGGGACCGCACCAAGTCGCCCAGAAATTGACGATGACGACTTTGCCCGCAGACTTTTTGATCATATCGGCAAAAGCCGCTGGTTTTAGCAGCGCGACATTGACCGCTGCCGCCGAAGCCGCCGCCGGTTTGGCTGCAGCGGGTTTAGTGGTTGTCTTGCCCGGAGCAGGTTTTGCCGTTTTGCTTTGCGCCAAATCCTGAACGCGTTTGATGATGCAGCCCATTGCCTGTGTGTCGGCAACCGTCACCACCTTGCCCGCCAGCAATTCGTCCAGGGCCACGCGCAAATCGTTTTGCTTCACCAGCCGAATGTTTTGCGAATTATCAATTCGGCCTTGATACCGCAGCACGCCTTCGGCATCAATCACATAAACCTTTGGCGTGCGTTCGGCTGCGTAGGCGTCCGCAACAACGTTTCCTTCATCTTTTAGAACAGTGAAGCTGAAATTGTTTTCTTTGGCGTGCGCGCGAACTTCTGCAACAGTTTCGTCGGCGCTGGAATTGATGCCGACGAAATTTACGTCACGTTTCGAGTATTCGTCAGCAACGGCTTTAATGCGGTCTTTGTACAGGTTCGAAATCGGGCAGCGAGCCGAAATGAATGCGATGACGGTTGGCTTTCCGCGATAACTTTTCAGCGAATGCGACTGGCCAGATAAGTCTTTTAACTCAAATTCTGGCGCAGCAGCGCCGACCGTCAAAGCAGCACTTGCCTGAGCACGCGAGCCAATGTTGCTGATGCCAAACATTGCCAAACCAACGAATAAAAATAACGCGGTTCTCCTCATCGTTTTCTCTTCTCCTTAACGGTGGTGGTCGTTTTCTTTTTTGCGGCTTTTTTCGCGCCGCGCTTTTTTGCAGGCTTGTCGGTCTGAAATTGAACCCGGTCGTAGATTTCAGACAGCTTCAAGGCGCATTTGATGGATTTGATCGTAAAGCTGGCTTCCAGACCTTGATGAACCCGATAAGTCCAACTGCCATTTGTCTGACGCGAAAAATGTTCAACTGTCGGACTGGTCTGGGAAATCAGAACGTAATCCTTCAACGTCGGACTCCAGTTTTGATAGCGAAAGAACTTTTCGCCTCGGTCATAGTTTTCGGTTGACGGCGAAAGCACTTCAAAAATTACCGTCGGGTTCGTGATGACATCTCGAAACTCGTCGAGTAATTCCAGCTCGCCGCAGATCACGAAAAAATCCGGGTACGAATACATAGCTTTTTGGCTGCGAGCGAGCGCAGGGCGTGAGCCAGTGCGAATTTTGGAATTCCCGCTTCGGCCGCGACAGGATGTGCCACGCAATTGCGAGCCAAGAATCCAGCCTAGATTGGCGACGATTTCTCCGTGTTCCAGGCTTTCGCCAGCCATTTCGAAAATATACCCATCAATGTATTCGTGCCGTTCTTCTGACGCGCGTTCCATTGCCAGGTATTCTTCTTCGGTTCGTAAAAGTTCTGCCACTGCTACTGCCATAAAATCTCCAATCACAGATCGGATAGAAGATACAACGAATTGTCTATTGCAAAATGCGAATTGACTTACAGTTTTTCGGCCACTGACTTCGCTTGCAGGAACAATCCCAGATAATCCCGTCCACCCGCTTTGGAATCCGTACCGGACATATTGAAGCCGCCGAAGGGATGCACGTCCACCAGCGCGCCTGTGCATTTGCGGTTGATGTACAGATTGCCGACGTGGAATTCACGGCGTGCGCGTTCGATACGCTCGCGCTTGGCGGAATAAAACCCTCCGGTTAAACCGTAGATTGTGTTGTTGGCGATGTTCAGCGCGTCGTCCACGTCTTTGGCTTTGATGAAAGCCAGCACCGGGCCAAAGATTTCTTCCTGCGAAACGCGTGCTTTCGGATCAACGTCGGCGATGACTGTTGGTTGAATAAACCAGCCTTCGTCAGCCAATTCGTGGCGTTCGCCGCCAGCAACAACGCGGCCTTCGTTTTTGCCAATTTCAATGTAGCTGGAAATTTTGTCGAACGATCGCTTGCTGGAAACCGGGCCGGTGAAGTTGCGAACATCTTTAACGTTGCCAACGGTCAGTTTGCTGACGCGGTCAGCGACTTTCTGAAGCACTTCGTCATATACCGATTCGACTACGACGGCGCGCGAGCAGGCGGAGCATTTCTGCCCGGAAAATCCAAATGCGGCAGCGACAATGCCTTCGGCGGCAGAATCCAGATCAGCAGTTTCGTCAACAACGATGGTGTCTTTGCCACCCATTTCGGCGACTACGCGCTTGATCCAGATTTGACCCGGCTGTGTTTTCGCCGCCAGTTCATTGATGCGAAGCCCAACCGCCATCGAACCAGTGAACGAAATAAATCGCGTTTTGGGGTGCGTGACTAGATACTCACCAACCGTTGGACCGTCAGCGGGCAGGAAGTTCAACACGCCCGGCGGCAAGCCAATCTGTTCCATCAGTTCGACGAACTTGGCGGCGATGACCGGCGAATCATCCGAAGGCTTCAGCACAACAGTGTTTCCCGCAACAATAGCTGACGTAGCCATTCCGACGGCAATTGCCAGTGGGAAGTTCCACGGCGGAATCACAATCCCTACGCCCAGCGGAATGTAGCGGACTTCGTTGGCTTCGTCTTTCAGCGGCGAAGGCGTCAACGGTTGCGGCGCGTCGTATCGCAGCGCCTGCCGCGCGTAAAACTCCATGAAATCAATTGCTTCGGCAGTGTCGGCTTCGGCTTCCGCCCAGGACTTGCCGACTTCGTACACCATCCAGGCATTGAATTCGTTTTTGCGGCGGCGCATTTCAGCGCTGGCTTTGAACAAATAATTCGCCCGCTCTTCGGCGGAAACGTTCTTCCAGCTTTCAAACGCATCCCAGGCAGTTTTGATTGCTTCGTCGGCCAACTCCTGCGTCGCGTGGTGGACTTTGCCGACAACCTGCTTGATCGAAGACGGATTGACGGAATCAATCGTTTCTTTTGTCCGAACGCGCTCGGAGCCAATCACCAGTGGGTATTCTCTGCCAAGTTCGGAGCCGACTTGGTCTAAAGCTTTGAGCATTGCCTGTGCATTCCGTTCATCGCTGAAATCGGCGAACGGTTCGTTCTTGAAGGGGTTCAGATTGACCATAACTGGAAAAGTCCTTTGAAAATATATTGGGTTTCGGTTTGATCTTAAGGCCCAGGATTTTACTAGACCGAACGGCGGCGCGCTACTTTGCCTTGCGCGTAGGGTGAAAATGCAGGCCCACAAGCTTCATCGCTCGCGTAATTTCCGGGTTGCGCATAAACCATCGCCAGACAAATTGACTGCGAAGATTTTCAGCGCTCAACAGCATAATGCCGACATCAATGCCGATCACATCAGGATTGACCCAGCCGTTTGTTGGATGAAAAGCATCCGCGAATCCGTAACGGCCATAAATCTTTTCGCCAAACTTCTGCCGCATTTCGCGCAGCGCGGGAAGCGTAATACCTGGCGCGAACATCAGCGAACCTCCAGCAGCGCAGGGAACAACGGAACCATCAATTGCTTCGTGTCGCGGCGGCCCGCCCCAAGCGTTATACCCTTTGACGGTG
>CAZXHW010000621.1:0-5240 GCA_964639915.1 uncultured Heliomicrobium sp. | reverse complement strand
AGCAAGCCTTCGCGCAATTCGCGATAGTTGTAAATTTCGCCGTTGAAAACCACCCAGACTGTGCCGTCTTCGTTGCTGATCGGCTGATGACCTCCGGCCAGATCAATGATCGAAAGCCGCCGCATCCCCAGCGCAGTTTGGTTCTTGAAATAGAAGCCGTCATCGTCCGGGCCGCGATGGATGATGGCGTCATTCATCGCGCGAGCGATGCGCTCGTTTGCTGGTTGTTGTTGATTGAGATTGACGAATCCGATGATGCCGCACATAGTTTTTATGAGCACCTATGGTAGTTGGCCACCCTAGTGATCGGCAAGCCACCGAATTTGCCTGCCGATCATTCCAAGAGGAAACATTCCTGAAAAAGCTGATCTTGATTGGTTATTGGCATAATTGGGAAGAAACGCATTGGCCTGACCCGGCACGGTTTGTTGATCCTGCCTGGGATCCTGAAACCAGGGAAACCGTTATCAACTACCTGGATTCTGGAAAAACGCTTTTTATTTCAATGGGAACGAGTTGGTGCCGTTTCCGATGCCATAAATATGGCCATGCTTTTGGCTTGGGCAGCGCCACATTGACGGATGGCGTTTATCTTTGGCCTGACGGGTTATCGCATTATCTGGATGCGCACGATGTGCGCTTACCGGATGAGTTTGTCGAGCATGTGTTGCGGCAATCCAAACAACCGGAGTTATTGGAAGCGTCTTTAGAATCACTTGCCGAAGAACGCGACCTGGACGAAGAAGATGGTTGGTGGCGCGCTCAAACTGGTTTTACTGAAGGAAAAAGCTTTCTCAGTCCGCGGCCCTACATTGGGCTAACCATCATTGCAACAGTGCCCCCTTCCGAACCAAATGACGCCATTTTGAATTTTCTTCATCGCAACAGCTTTGTCCGTTATTGGCGCATCAGCACCCCGGAGCTTTTCGACGAGATTCGTAATGGAGCAGAATTTTCTGTTGGCTTGACCGAGAACCAAATAAAAACCAGCATTCAGGAGTGCAAAAAACAATTTACTACCCAAGCCAACGAAGCTGGGATCGTGTTGAAATTTATCGAACACGAGCAGGAAGAATCGGGCTAGTCGTTTTTTGAGAAGTTCTTTTTGGTGGACTGTTCGACCATCTTGCGTTCAATTGGCCGCCCTTGAATTGGCGACGACAGCACAATCGAAGTCGCTGGCATGCCATAAGGCGTGATTCGATGAACGACTTGTTCCAGATGATGAATTGACGTGACGTGAACTTTCAGGATCAACGAATCATCGCCCGTCACGCGATGGCATTCGATGATTTCGGGAATTTCTCGAAACAAGGTTTCCATTCGCGGTAGTACCTGATGCGCCAAGCCGATGCGAATAAACGCCGTCACCTGAAATCCGACTTTTTCAGGATTCACTTCGGCGCGATAGCCGGTGATGATTCCGGCCTTTTCCATTTTGTGGACGCGCTCCATCACCGCCGGCGTGGACAAGCCCACGCGACGGCCAAGTTCGGCGTAACTGGTTCGTGCATCGGCCTGCAACTCTTCCAGCAAGTGCCAACCGATGTCATCCAACAATTTTTCGTCGCTTGAGTTCATAACAACTCACTGCTTGGGCAAATCCAACGCCGGATTGCGTGTGAAGAAGCCGACCGGCATCAGTTTGAAGCCAGCCTTGTGAACCGGCATCACAGGATAATCTTCCGGACGCGGCAGATGCGTCACGCCAAAGGAATACCACAAAACGACATCCTTATTTTCCAGCTCGCGGTTTTGTTTGACCCATTTGGCCAAACCATCACCGCCTTTACTTTGATTGATGTAAAGACCGGCGGCGTAACGTTCATCCGGTTCGTACTGTGTCACCCACAAATGCGAGTTCATAAAACCCGCGCGCTGACGCACAGCAGAGTTTTCTCCTGGCAGCGGGACAGAGTTTTCTCCTGTAAACAACAAATATCCGGTCGGCTGGCCAAGCCCATTTTTTGATGTTGAATTGATCACGCGCCAGCGCCGATGCGTCGCCAGATTCAACTGACGCTGGGCTTCGGCTTCGCGGCGAAGCGTTTTTTCATGCATTGCAAACGCATTGCCATACGGATTGTCTTTGCCTTGCGGCAGAGTTTCGGTGTTTTGCTCGACAACTGTGTTGGCGCTTCCGTCCACGTCAAAATCCAGACGGTAATTGAAAAAATGCTGGTGGTGCGGAGCAGCAACGCCATCGGCAACCAGATGGCCGTAAGGATCGTGAGGCTGTTCGCCGTTCAAAGGCGGCACACCTTTGGTAGCCATCACCCCGGTCAGCAACACTTCCTGTTCAATCGTGCCGTCCTGATTGAAGACCCAGTTAAATCCGTAATCGTAATTTCCAACCACCACAAAAATGGACATCACCAACTGACGCGCCCGGCGCGATTGGTTCTGGTTGGTCATGTAATCCACATGCTTCCAACTGACGCCGCCGTCACGTTCGTAAATGGAAACGACGCGCTTGGCGTCAAGGCTGCCGCCAGATTCGTTGGAAAACACAGCGTCCAACAGAGTGGCATTGTCTGGCACATCTGTTTTGGCTTCCAAGGGAACGGCCAACCGCCCGATGGCGAATTCGCCTTCGTCAAATGCGTTGCGAATGAACCAGCCTGCGCTGGGATCGCCGTAAGGCACAACCATTTCCGACAACGAAGCACGGTACAAGATCGGGCGGACTTTCCCTTGATCTTCGTAACCGACAGTGTAAAGCACCAGCCCTTCGCGCGGATGCAGCGCATAGCGAAACTGCCATTTCTGCCAGCGGATTTCATTGCCACGAATTTCAAAGCTCCCGCCTTTGGGCTGAACGATCTGCAGCGGCTTTGGAGGTTCCCGCAACTGGCCAACGGATTTTTCATCCACATCTGCGGTGGCACGCGGAACGGGAACGACACCGCTATCAATCAGCTTCAACACCTTGCGGGCGTTCATATCCACGACGGCGATGATGCCTTCGATGGGACGCGCATACGGATTCTTTGAATCTTCGCGTAGGTACGACAAGCCGCGAAACAACCGTTTGCCTTGCTCTTCGGGAAAGCCGAAGTTGCCCGCCGACCACATTTCGATTTGGACTTTGCCAAATTCCGTGATGCCGCGTTTTCGCATTGCCGCCTGCCATTCCGCGTCGCTGCGGACAATGGACTGAAACATCAACACGTCATCCAGCATGATGCTGGGTTGTGCGCCGGGAACTTCCCTGACCGAAATGACTCGTTGATTGCGAAGGTCTGCTATGCCGTCAAAGGTTTTGTTGTTTGCTCGGTCATAGGCGATGAAGAACGCTTCGCGGCGGAAACTGTCCCCCGCTTTGAACGTGTAGACTTCGGCTTTCGGCGGTTCATTCAAAACGATGGTTTGGAATCTGGCGTTGGCGGGCAGCTTGCCGCTGTCTTTTAGGAGTTTTGAGGCGGCGGCGATTTCTTCTTTGCTAAGCGGATCTAGCGGATGGGCGAAGTTCGCCTGTTGTGCCTGAACAGACAAATTCGCAATCACAAGAAAGGCAATTGCCAACAGACAGAAACTCAATTCGAAAGCCCCAAAGGGGCGGAATATAACAGCCAAAGGCAAGGCGAAGCGACGCCCCTGGTCAGCGTCGCCAAGATCGTGCAAGCCCTGAAGGGGCGACAGACCGAAACCTTCTGTCGCCCCTTCAGGGCTTGTACAAATATTGGATCGCATTCCCAGGGCGTTGCCCGGGGCTATTTCCTTTCGCCCTTTCAGGGCTAAGCGAATGGTCTCGGCAAAATAATCCTTACAACCACACTGCCCACCGGTCGCGGTAACGGCAACGCGCCTATTTAGGTTCATTTGCGGCCTCGCCTTCCTCGAAATTGAGCCTGGTTTTGATCGTGTAAATCTGTTTGCCTTGCGATTCGTGATACGTTCGCACCAGCATTTCGGCAATCAATCCCATCAGAAAAAACTGCACCCCTAACCCCAGCATCATCATCGCCAGCACGGGCAGCGGAGTTTGAATGAAATCCGCGTGCTTCGGCCAACTGGCAAATTTCATCAAACAGGCAAACCCGCCGGAAAAAATTGAAATGGCAAACGCCAGCACGCCTGCCCAACCAAACACGTAAATCGGTTTGGTCAGATAGCTGGCCATGAATTTAATCGTCACCAGATCGAAGACGACTTTGATCGTGCGCGACAATCCGTATTTCGATTGGCCAGCCGTGCGCGGGTAATGCGCGACAGGGATTTCTGTCACTTTGCCACCCGCCCAAGCCGCGTAAATCGGAATGAAGCGATGCATTTCGCCGTACAGATTCACGTCTTTCAACACGTCCCGGCGATACGCCTTCAGCGAGCAGCCATAATCATGAAGTGGGACACCGCCGATTTTAGAAATCAAGCCATTGGCAATGCGCGAAGGGAAAGTACGCGTAATAAACGCGTCTTGCCGGTCTTTTCGCCACCCCGAAACCACGTCGTAGCCTTCATCCAATTTCGCCAATAGCCGCGTAATGTCAGCAGGATCGTTTTGCAGATCGGCGTCCATCGGGATCAGAACTTCTCCGCGCGCGGCGGCAATTCCGGCAGCCATCGCCGCCGTCTGCCCATAGTTTCGGCGAAACCCAATCACTTTGACGCGCGAATCAGCAGCGGCAAATTGTTTCAGTAGCTCCAGGCTACGGTCGCTGCTGCCGTCATCAACGTAGATTACCTCAAACGTATGGCCGAGCTTTGCCATCGCTTCGAAAATCTTTTCGTTCAACCGATTCAGATTTTCCTCTTCGTTGTAAACAGGTAAAAACAGGGAAAGTTTTGGCGTCGTCACGGATTGCGTCCTCTTCTGAATGCCGATTGCGGATTGTGAATTGGCAACGCTCATTTTAGCGAACCTTTCTGACTACACAGACGACCGAAACGCCAAACGGCAGCCGATGCCGCCGCAGCCAGGTTGCTTCGCTGGAAAACACCCAGGCGAGCAATTTGTTAATCATCGGATGATTGATTTTGTTTTCACTGGCTTCAGTTTGGCCAAGTAGATTCAGGAGCTTTCTGCCGAGCCAGATCGGCAGAAACATCGCGAAGTTGGAATAGCTGATTCGTTCGACTTTCAGACCGGCTTTTTCTGCCGCTGCTTCCAATTCCGGCAATCGGTAACGCCTTTTATGACCGGATTGATCGTCATTCGGCCCCCACAAAGTCATAAAGGCCGGAACATAAATTACTGCCGGAGCGCCGGTTTTTAGTGTGCGTCGGATTTCGCCAAGGCC
>CAZXHW010000620.1:0-5254 GCA_964639915.1 uncultured Heliomicrobium sp. | reverse complement strand
GACCACCGGCGAGGCTAGGCGTCGTGGACGAGGGCGGAAGCAGGGAGGCAGGCCCCTCCTCCACTTCGCTGCGCGGCGCAGCGGCCGGCACGCTTTGCGTCGCGGGTGCGTCGCTGCCGTCAGCATTCACGTGGCGAGGCGCGGGGCCGAGATAACGAAGGTGAACGCGCGCGTGACCGGCTTGCTCGAAGCCCAGCACTTGCGCCGCGCCTTGCGACACGTCCATCACGCGACCGCCAACGAATGGACCGCGATCGTTCACCCGGACGATGACCTCACGGCCGTTTTCGAGATTGGTGACACGAACGAGACTCGGCATCGGCAGCGTTTGATGCGCGGCCGTGAGGGCATTCATGTCATAGAGTTCGCCATTGGCCGTCGCCCGGCCATGGAAGTTCGTCCCCTGCGCCTCTCCCCCGTAATACGACGCAATGCCCGTTTCGACGTAGCCGTAATCTTCTGCCGGGTAGTACCAGAATCCGTTTATTTGGTAAGGGTCGCCGACCTTGTATGTGCCGGGCGGGCGGGCGGAAGGATCGCTGCGGCCGATTTGCTGATCAATAATTTTGGTCAGTGTTTTTTTGGCGATCAACAGGTTTGCGGCTTTCAGTTGAATGTCGTCAACCGCCAGCACCAGATAACGTCCCGCGTTGACGGGTGTCGGCACCGGGATTGCGCCAGAGGGCGTCGTTTTATTTTTCGACCGAGGGTCTGTTTTCAGCCAGTTTGCCTGCCTGGTTGCTGTGCCTACGGAAAAGTGGGATACGGTTTGTGGCTTGCCGTCTTCGAAAATCTGAAAATCTTCGCGTTTCAAATCGTTGACCAGCTTTCCTTGCTTGTCAGCGACGACCACGTCAACTTGCACCAGTTCGGTTTCGATTCTCAGCGTGGACGGGTCTTGCGTTTTTTGGCCGTCTTTGTTTTGTGACTGCGCCGCTCCTGACCGGGCGGCGATTAAACCTGATAGCGCCACCAGCAGCACAAGGATGATAGAATTTCTGACCGGGCGGAGAATCGTCATAAGGATATCCAGTAGAATGCTTTTGTCGTCGAGGATTTGTTGATCGCGCTTTACAATTTTAACATTGTTACCGCTGATGACGATGGTTGAACGGGGTTTTTGGCATCGTGTGCGGCCTTTTTCGGAACTTTTCCTGCCGCGTGCGGGTAATTTTGGATATCCCTTATACTTCATTGTCAGCGCCGCGATCTATAAGAAGGTAAGAGGGGAGACTTTGGAATTTGCCGCTTGTTCCACCCGCGGCATTGAATGGAGAAATCAAACAGGAGTGAGACAGCAATGAAAGCATATCAAATCACAGCAAAGCAGTTAATCTTGCTGGCATTGGCAACGGCAATCTTCGCTTCCGGAGCCGTGCTGGTTTATGACCGTTTCGGTTCGGATTTTCTTGGCCGGTTGGTTGGAGCCAAAACCGAAAAAGCCGCCATCGAAACTACAGCCATCGAAGGCTTGACGGATCCATCTGTTGCCACCGACGAAAAAAACAACCAGGAAGTTTATTCGGCAATCAGCCCTGGCGTCGTTCACATCACCTCAACAGTAACGGTTCAAGATTGGTTCAACGCTTACCAGACAGAGGGTGCAGGTTCGGGCTCGATTTTGGACAAAGAGGGCCGCATTCTGACGAATTTTCATGTCATTCAGGACGCCGAAAAGCTTGATGTTCGTCTTTCCAACAACAAAACCTATGAAGCCAAAGTTCTAGGTTCCGATCCGGACAATGATCTGGCAGTCATTCAAATCAATGCGCCGCCCGCAGAATTGAGCGTTGTTCCACTGGGTGCATCAAAGAATTTGTTTGTGGGACAAAAGGTGTTGGCCATCGGCAATCCATTCGGACTGGATCGCACATTGACCACTGGAATCATTTCCGGGCTGTCGCGCCCGATCCGTTCAGAGATGACAAAAACTCTGATTGAAGGTGTGATTCAAACCGACGCTGCGATCAATCCCGGAAATTCCGGCGGACCATTATTGAATTCACGCGGACAGTTGATCGGCATCAACACCATGATTTATTCGCCTTCGGGAGGTTCTGTTGGCATTGGTTTTGCGGTTCCGGTGGAAACCGCCATCCGCGTCATCGGCGAAATTAAACAGTTTGGCCGCGTCAGAAAAGCGCGTCCGGGCGTGAATTTTATTCCGCTGGCGAATCTTGGCGACCGGTTTATTCGCGCGGTTGAAATTCCCGTCAGCGAAGGGTTGATGGTAGTCGAAGTTGAATCAGGCAGTGCTGCTGAGCGTGCAGGCATCAAAGGCCCAACACAAGCCGTTCGTTATGGGCGTTACCAGATTCCAATTGGCGGCGACATCATCATAGGAATGGACGGTCAGAAGATTTCGAACCGTGATGATTACGACCGAGTGCTGAATGCCAAAAACATAGGGGACCGTGTGCAAGTCGAGGTTATGCGAAATGGCCGTAAGGTCGCATTAGTCCTAACATTGGAAGAAGGGCCGCGTTCTTCACGGTCGCGCATCTGAGCTTTCATTAGGCATCAGACTCAAAAGCGCGCAACCTGAAAAAGCAGGTTGCGCGCTTTTGCATTTGTAAGGCAAAAAAACTGGCAGACATTTGACTTTATTCTGTGGCAGCGGGCATTATCCCGCCTCGTTTTCAGCATCCTGTCAATTCACTTACTCGGTTATGGCACAAGAAAGTCTGGCGCTGACGGCAACGCTGAATCAGCTTGCTGAGCTGGATAAATATAATTTCTGGCTTTATGAACAAATCGCAGGGGCGGTTGGTCGCCGCGTGCTCGAAGTCGGTTCTGGCACCGGCAACATCACGCAGTTTTTGTGCGCTGATGAACGACAGGTGATGGCCACGGATGTGGTACCTGCTTATCGCAGCGAATTGCAACGGTTGTTCGGCGAAAAATCCCATGTTCGCGTGGGCAAGTTCGATCTGATGGCCACCGCCGACGCGGAAATGATTGCTGATCCTTTCGATACTGTGGTTTGCCTGAATGTGCTGGAACACATTGAAGACGACCTGTTTGCCCTGGAACAGATGCGCGATGTTTTGCAGCCGGGCGGAAAGCTGGCACTGCTGGTTCCTTCGCACCAGTTTCTGTACGGCGAATTTGATAAGGCCGTTGGTCATTTTCGCCGCTACAGCAAACGTGAATTGGTCAGCAAGCTGGAAAAAGTCGGCTTTGCCGTTCGGGAAACCAAATATTTCAGCTTGCTAGCCGCGCTACCCTGGTTCATCAATGGGCGTTTGCTGAAACGTGATTACCTGCCAGCGGGCCAGGCCAATCTGGCCAACAAACTCGTCCCGCTTTTACGCCTGGAAAAATTGATCGGCCCGCCGTGTGGCCTATCACTCATTGCAATCGCTCAAAAACACTGAAAAGGAAATGATGAAGGCGGAATGATGAGTGATGAATTTGAGTTGAGTTCATCATTCATCCTTCCGAATTCATAACTATTGCTATGCGTTGGTCAAATTACTTCATTCCTACACTTCGTGAAGAACCTTCGGACGCCGAAGTCGTCAGCCACAAATTGCTGCTGCGCGCTGGGTTTGTGCGCCAACTAGGCGCGGGCATTTACACCTATTTGCCGCTGGCGCAGCGTTCGGTGCTGAAAATTTCAGAAATCATTCGCCAGGAAATGAATGCCATCGGCGGCCAGGAGTTTTTCTTTCCGGCGCTGCATCCGGCGGAAATTTGGCAGGAATCCGGGCGCTGGACGGTCATGGGCCAGAACATGTTTCGGCTGAAAGATCGCAAAGGCGGTGATTATTGTCTGGGCATGACGCACGAAGAATGCTTTACCGACATCGCGCGCAATCATCTGCGTTCGTATAAACAACTGCCGCAAGTTTGGTATCAGATTCAAACCAAATTCCGCGACGAACCTCGTCCGAAATCCGGCTTGCTGCGCGTGCGCCAGTTCACGATGAAGGACGCATATACCTTTGACATTGACCAAGCCGGACTCGACAAAGCCTTTGACGATCAGCGCGCTGCGTACTGCAAAGTCTATAGCCGCTGTGGACTGGATTTCGTCATTGTCGAAGCCGATTCCGGCTCGATGGGCGGTTCGGCCTCGAACGAATTCATGGTTTACACCGACGCAGGCGAAGACTTGGTCGCAAGCTGCGCAAAATGCCGATACGCGGCCAACACCGAAAAAGCTCATTCGCGCATTCCTGCGGTTGACGATGGCGAAGGCTCGGGTGCGGCTGAAAAATTCCCGACGCCGGGAGTTCGCACGATTGATGACCTGGTTAACTTCGACGGCGGAGCCGCTGCGAACAAACAGATCAAAACGCTGGTTTATGTTTCCGTCGCGGCCAAAGGCGACGAAGCGAAAAACACTTTGTTTCTGGCGTTGCTGCGCGGCGATCATCAAGTCAACGACGCCAAACTGTCGAACGCCATCGCCAAGCTGGTTAACAAAGACGGCTGGGAGCAGACCGCTGTTCGTCCGGCTCACCCCGAAGAAATCTTCGACTTGATGGGCGCGCACGCTGGATCGCTGGGCGCAGTCGGCGTGACGAAAGTTCCGGTCATTGCCGATGAAACGTTGCTAGGCCGCAAAAACATGACCACAGGCGCAAACATTGACGATCATCACTTGCGCAATGTCAGCGTTGAACGCGACATCAAAGTCACCGTGTGGGCTGACTTGCGCACTGTTGTCGAAGGCGAAGGCTGTCCGAACTGTGACGAAGGTACGTTGCACGTCGCCAAAGCGCTGGAAGTCGGCCACATCTTCAAGCTCGGCACAAAATACAGCGTTTCGATGGGCGCTTCGGTGCTGACCGCCGAAGGCAAGGAAGTTCCGATTGTGATGGGCAGTTACGGCATCGGCGTCGAACGCATTCTGGCCGCCGCCATCGAACGCCACAACGACGATGCGGGAATCATCTTCCCGATCACCATCGCGCCCTTCCAAATCGTTGTTTCGCCGCTGAATATGAAAGACGCGGAGGTGAAAGCGACCTCTGACCGTATTTACGACGAACTGGCAAAAGCTGGAGTCGAAGTTTTGTATGACGACCGCGACGAGCGCGCTGGCGTCAAACTAAACGACGCTGATCTGGTCGGCTTCCCCTTCCAAATTCGCATCGGCCCGAAGAAATTGAAAGAAGGCAAAGTCGAATTTTACGACCGCGCCAGCAAAACCGCCGAAGACGTGGCGGCGGATCAAGTCGTCGCCATCGCCAGCCAGCGAATTCAGCAAGCAATCCAAGCTTTGAACAACGCGGCTGCCTAACAG
>CAZXHW010000619.1:0-5260 GCA_964639915.1 uncultured Heliomicrobium sp. | reverse complement strand
GGCCGTGGGGCGATCCCGCTTTCAAAGGCGACGTGCGCGATGGCCTCCCGGCGCTCCGCCAAGCCTGGATCATCGCACGCGGTGATGTCGAAGAATACGAAGGCCGCTCCATCAAACCGGAAGACAACGGCTACCGCTCTTCGGAAGAAGCGAATTACGCCTCGCAAAAAACCAAAGGCAAACTGGAAGAGTTTCCCGGTTTGCGCCGCCAACCGTTGAAAGCAAAGCCTGGCCACAACGTGACGCAGATGCATTACGCCCGCAAAGGCATCATCACGCCGGAGATGGAATACGTCGCCATCCGCGAAAACCTGGGCCGCGAAGCCGCTTTTGAGGCAATGAATGACCGAAGCAAATTGAATTATCAGCACAAAGGAGAATCCTTTGGAGCTTCCCTGCCTTCACACGTCACGCCGGAATTCGTTCGCGCAGAAATCGCTCGCGGGCGAGCCATCATTCCGAACAATATCAATCATCCGGAAACCGAACCGATGGCGATTGGCCGCAACTTCCTGGTCAAGATCAACGCCAACATCGGCAACAGCGCAGTCGCCTCAAGCATTGAAGAAGAAGTTGAAAAGATGCGCTGGGCGACCAAATGGGGAGCCGACACGGTGATGGATTTATCCACCGGCAAAAACATCCACGCGACGCGCGAATGGATCATTCGCAACTCTCCCGTCCCGATTGGAACCGTGCCGATTTACCAGGCCCTCGAAAAAGTCTCTGGCAAAGCCGAAGAACTGACCTGGGAAATTTACCGTGACACGTTGATCGAACAGGCAGAACAAGGCGTGGATTACTTCACCATCCACGCCGGAGTTCGGCTGCCCTACATTCCGATGACGGCCAAACGCACGACGGGCATTGTCAGCCGCGGCGGTTCAATCATGGCCAAATGGTGCCTGTCGCATCACAAGGAAAGTTTTCTGTATACGCACTTCCGCGAAATCTGCGAAATCATGGCGGCCTATGACGTCAGCTTTTCGCTTGGCGACGGCTTGCGACCCGGTTCGATTGCCGACGCCAACGACGAAGCCCAGTTTGCTGAACTGGACACCTTGGGCGAACTGACCAAAATCGCCTGGGAGCTGGATTGTCAGGTGATGATCGAAGGCCCCGGCCACGTGCCCATGCACTTGGTCAAAGAAAATATGGAAAAGCAATTGGCCGTTTGCGACGAAGCTCCGTTTTACACGCTGGGGCCGCTGACGACGGATATCGCTCCTGGCTACGACCACATTACGTCAGCTATCGGCGCAGCGATGATTGGCTGGTTCGGTACCGCGATGCTCTGTTATGTCACGCCAAAAGAGCATCTTGGTTTGCCGGACAAGAAAGACGTCAAAGACGGCGTCATCACATACAAGCTGGCGGCACACGCGGCTGACTTGGCGAAAGGTCATCCTGGCGCGCAGCTTCGCGACAATGCCGTTTCCAAAGCGCGCTTTGAATTTCGCTGGGAAGATCAGTTCAACCTTTCGCTTGATCCGGAAACCGCGCGCGAATTCCACGACGAAACTCTGCCGCAGGAAGGCGCGAAACAAGCGCATTTCTGCTCCATGTGCGGCCCGCATTTCTGTTCGATGAAAATCACGCAGGACGTGCGCGAATACGCGGCGCAAAAAGAGATGGATGAACAAGCGGCGCTCGCAGCCGGAATGGCAGAAAAATCCGAAGAGTTCAAAAAAGCTGGGGCTGAGATTTACGTGAAAGCCTGATTGAAAACCAGCAATTCTAAATACAACCACACTATTTTCGAGGAGACCGAATGCAACTACGTTTCTGTGCCCTTTTGCTCACATTACTGGCGTTGACTGCAAGCGCACTGGCGCAACAACCTCAAACGCAAACCCCGCCGCCAGAAACGGTCGAGTCGCTAAAACAGCAACTCGACCGGCTGCAAAATCGAATGAAGGATTGGCCGCAGCTCAATCGGTATAAAGACGCCAACACCAAAGTCCCCACACCTGCAAAGAATGAAGATCGCGTGGTTTTTATGGGCGACTCAATCACGGACGGCTGGAAGCTGGCGGAGTATTTCCCAAACAAACCCTACATCAATCGAGGCATCAGCGGACAGACAACACCGCAAATGCTGATTCGTTTTCATCCGGATGTGATTGCGCTAAAGCCAAAAGCGGTCGTCATTCTGGCAGGAACCAACGACATCGCTGGCAACACTGGCCCGATGACGATTGAGATGATTACGGCCAACTACACTTCAATGGCGGAACTCGCCAAAGCCAACGGCATCAAAGTAGTTTTTTCCTCCGTGCTGCCCATTCACGATTATGGCAAAAACAAAGTTTCCGAACGCCGCTCGCCAGAAAATATCTTGAAGCTTAACGACTGGTTGAAGGCTTATTGCAAAGCGAACGGCCATACGTATCTGGATTACTTCAGCAAAACTGTGGACGACAAAGGAATGCTGAAAGCCGATCTAGCTGGTGACGGGCTTCATCCGAACGCAGAAGGCTACAAGATTATGGCTCCGATGGCGGAAGCAGCGATTCAACAGGCCTTAAAGAAACGATGAAGTCTGAATGATGAATGATGAACTGGCGGGGTTCATCATTCATCGTTCACCATTCATCATTCCGAAGATGCACAAAATCACAGTTATTCGAGGCGACGGCGTTGGGCCGGAAGTTTGCGACGCGGCGATTCGCGTCATCGAAGCAACCGGCGTCAAATGCGAGTGGGATTTCGCCCTTGTTGGCGGCCAAGCGGTAAAGCAATTCGGCACGCCGTTGCCCGTGGAAACCATCGAGAAAATCCGCCAGACCCGCGTCGCGCTGAAAGGTCCCGTCATCATCAAAGAGATGGGCGAAAAGGTGTTGGTTTCGCACAGCGATCACTCGCAGCGTGTTTACTCCAATGTCAACACGGCGCTGCGAATTGAAATGGGCGCTTACGTCAATGTCCGTCCATTGCGCGCGTTTGAAGGCGTCACCTCGCACGCGCCCAAACTGGACGTCGTTGTCATACGTGAAATTACTGAAGACCTGTATAGCGGGTACGAACACGCCATCGGCGCGGATGCCGCCGAAGCTGTCAAAATCACGACGCGCAAGGCCAGCGAGCGCGCCGCTCGGTTTGCGTTTGAATACGCTGCCCAGCGATGGCGGCGGCGGCTGAGCATCATTCACAAAGCCAACGTGCTGCAATTAACCGACGGATTGTTTTTGCGCACAGCGCGCGAAGTGGCAAAAGAGTTTCCTAAAATCAAATGCGATGACGCGATGATTGACGCCTGCGTTTACAACTTGGCTTGCCACCCCGAAGGCTGGGACGTGTTGTTGATGTCGAATCAATATGGCGACATCGTTTCGGATTTGTGCGCCGGGCTGGTCGGCAGCTTCGGACTAGCTCCCGGAGCCAGCTTCGGCGATGACATCGCTATTTTTGAAGCCGCGCACGGAGCCGCGCTGGAATTGGCTGGGCAAAACAAAGTCAACCCGGTGGCGCTGATTTTATGCGGCGCGATGATGATGGAGCATCTGGAAGAATTCGAAGCCGCGCAACGCATCCGCGATGCTGTCAAAAGCGTCATCCAACAAGGCCGCAGCTTGACGCCGGACTTGGGCGGTTCAACGAAAACTACTGCAATGACCAACGTCATCATTGACCACTTGTGATTGGCAGAAAGCCATGAAGACAAAAGCTGTAAAAATAATTTCCCTGCTGTTCGTGGCGTTCGCTTTTGTTGCCGCTATGAACATGCAGCGCTTTAGCGCAAACTCAGCCCAAGCCATTTCCCAGATTTCCTTTGACCGCGACATCCGCCCGATCTTCGCGGAGCATTGTTTGAAGTGCCACGCCGAGAAGAAACAAAGCGGCGGCTTGCGGCTGGATACGAAAGCTTTTGCTCTACGCGGTGGCGGTAGCGGGCCGGTCATTGTGCCTGGTAAAGCCGCTGAAAGCCTTTTGTACCAGCGCATTTCAACAACCAATGACGATGAACGAATGCCTCCGACCGGAGAACGCTTGAGCGAAAAACAACTCGCGTTATTGAAAGCCTGGATTGACACGGGCGCGGTCTGGCCAGATCGGGATGGGGAGAAAGAGGGACAGAGGGAAGGAGCGAATATTCAGTTGCAGCATTGGGCTTGGCAGCCAATCAAGAAACCAACAGTTCCGACAATCCAAAACCCAAAATCTAAAACCCAAAATCCAATTGATGCTTTTATCCAGGCAAAACTCGATCAAGCAGGTTTGACGATGTCGCCCGAAGCCGACCGACGCACGTTGATCCGGCGCTTGTATTTCGATCTGATTGGTTTGCCACCAACGCCGGAGCGCGTGCAGCGATTCATCGCCGACCGCGATCCGAAAGCTTATGAAAAACTGGTGGACGAATTGTTAGCTTCGCCTCGGTACGGCGAACGCTGGGCGCGGCATTGGCTGGACGTGGTTCATTACGGCGACACGCACGGATATGACAAAGACAAACCTCGCCCGAACGCCTGGCCGTATCGTGATTACGTCATTCGCGCGCTGAACGAAGACAAACCTTATGCGCGCTTTGTCAAAGAACAAATTGCGGGTGATGTGCTGTATCCGGGTACTCGCGACGGCTATCAAGCGATGGGATTTATTGCCGCCGGGCCTTGGGATTTCATCGGCCACGCCGAACTGCCCGAAACGAAAATTGACGGCAAGATCGCTCGTCACCTTGACCGCGATGATATGGTGGCCAACACGATTGGCACGTTTAACAGCGTCACCGTTCATTGCGCGCAATGCCACAACCACAAGTTCGACCCAATTAGCCAGGAAGATTATTACTCGCTGCAATCGATTTTTTCGGCGCTGGATCGAGCGGACAAAAAATACTTTGTGGGTGATCCGGCAATGACTGCGCGCTTTAATCAGCTTGACGGCCGCCAGCGCGACTTGGCCGAACGCAAACGCGTCATCGAACGCGACGCTGCAAAAGAAGCCGGAGAGCCGATAGCGAAACTGGACGCGCAAATTGCGGAGGCGGCGAAAAAGCCAAACAGCGCCGACGAAGTTACTGAACTCAGAAAGAAACGCGCCCAACTTGTTGACGCGGCGATGAAACCAGAAACGCGCGCGGAACGGGACGCGTTTAACGTTGAGCTTGCGCAGTTGAAAGAAAAGCTGGCGGCGTTTCCAACACCTGAAACTGTTTTTGCTGGAACGGTTTATTACGGAACCGGCACGTTCATCGGCACAGGAGCCAACGGCGGAAAACCTCGCCCGGTTTATCTACTGGCTCGAGGGCAGGTAACGA
>CAZXHW010000618.1:0-5261 GCA_964639915.1 uncultured Heliomicrobium sp. | reverse complement strand
ACCGCAGTGGGGAACGATGATATCAACGGGTTCATGTTTGTCGAAGCCACACTTGAGCGGTTGACGTTTCAGGCCGTGGACTCATCCGGACGTGTTTTCGACAACGGCGAAATCCTGCCGCGCGTAACAATGCGCTCGGCGGGTTTAACCCGCTAAAGACTCAAGCTGCTTCACTTACCAGGAAAATCAAAATGAATAATCCATATAGATGCATTGGGATCTCGCTGCTCTTTGTTGCCTGCTTTTCGGGCGTAATCTGGGCGCAGGAAACCGAAAAGCGAGTGACGATGAAAGATTTGCCCCCGGCGGTTCAAGTCACTGTCAAGGAACAAAGCAAGGGCGCTAGACTCCGTGGGCTGGCGATGGAAACTGAAAATGGGAAAACTTTTTACGAAGCCGAATTGATGATCAATGGCCATAGCAAAGATGTGACCATTGACCCGGACGGCAACGTTGTGACGATTGAAGAACAGATCAAGCTGGCTTCGGTGCCTATTGCCGTCAAAACAGAATTTCTGAAACAGGCAGGCAAAGGCAAAATTCAATTGATCGAATCCATTATGGAAAACAATGCAATCGTCGCTTACGAAGCGCACATCAACACTGCTGGAAAAATATCCGAAGTGAAACTAAGCCCGGATGGCAAACTTTTGAAAAACTGAGCTGACATCAGAATGTGCATCGGTTATTTCCCCAAACCTTTGGAGACACGATTAAGGAAGGAAAGAAATTTTGACGACAAGAATGTTCAACGAAGCTGGCGTCTCCATCCAGCGTCCCCTTTTTACAGTTGCCTTCACACTTCTACTGATCGCTTTCGGCAGTCCTTGCGGAACTGCCTATGCCCAACAGCCTCAAATTCCGCCCCCTCAACCCGCCAACTCCCTTACGCTGGAAGCTGCAATTCAATTGGCTTTGACCCAGGCTTCGTTATTCCAACAAGCGCAATTAAATGAACGTCTTGCGGCAGAAGATGTCAGGCAGGCGCAGGTGGCTTATCTGCCAAAGCTCACCAGCCCGATCAATTTCGTTTACACCTCTCCGCTGATTGGAGCGCCTCCTGGATTGCCGCGCGATCCAGCTTTCATCGCAGCCAACGGATTGACAGAGTATGAAGCTTTGATCGGTGTGACTGGCGAACTGGATGTCGCCGGACGGTTGCGAGCTACAGTCAAACGCAATCGCGCCTTGCTGGAAGCGGCACACGCAGGCACGGAGGCAGCCCGAATTGCGTTGGTACAGGCAACCGGAGAAGCCTATTTCGGATTGGCGCTGGCAATGGCGCGACGGAACGCCGCCGAATCGAATTTGAGCGCTGCGGAGGAATTTGAAAAGGTCACTTCCCTGTTGGTGGACGGCGGCGAGGTTGCACAGATTGACTTGGTCAAAGCGCGGCTGCAAACCAATTCGCGCCGGGACGAGCTGGAACAGGCTCGCGCAAACGTTTCAGCGGCTACTGACGGCTTGCGCGTTTTCCTGGGCTCTGATTTCGGTTCAACAGTTGCTGTTGCCGATCTTGCCCAAACATTACCGGAACCGGGCGAAGTGGAACGCTTTACGGCGGAAACAATGTCGCGCCGTCCTGAGCTGGCTCAATTTGAAGCACAACGCCGCGCCTCTGAATTGGATGTTGGGCTTGCCCGCGCCGAACGCCGCCCGCAACTCACGTACAACCTGGCTGGCGGCTTTGATTCCGATTCGTTGAAACCGGAACCGCTGCGCCATCATTCCGGCACGACGGCAACGGTCAATTTAACAATCCCGATTTTCGATTGGGGCGCAAGCCGCAGCCGCGAACGGCAAGCGCAATTGCGCGCACAAGCGTTGGATTCAACACGCACGCTCGCTTTGCGTGTGTTCGCACAGCAGTTCAACACCGCGCGCGCTCAGGCCACTTCGGCTGCGGAGCGCATTCGCCTGGCAAAAGCCGCTTTGCCGGACGCAGAGCACAATCTGGAACTTTCGATCATTCGATACCGCGCAGGCGAAACCCCAATCATTGAAGTGACGGATGCGCAAACCACTTTGGCCGCAACGCGTGTAGCGCTGTACCAGGCAATTTTCGATTACCAGGTGGCGCTGACGCGCCTGAAGCAGGCAACGGGACAATGAGCGAACAAAATCAATCCACACATCATTCCGAGCCTCATCTTTCCCGGCGGGAAAAATCACGACTGAAACGTCAGCAACGCTGGGAACGTTTCGGCGGCTGGCGGGGGCTGTTGACCACTCTACTTGCGCTGCTGTTGATCGCGCTTTTGATTTACAAACTTTGGCCTGCAGCTCCCGAAGAAGAAAAACCGGAAGCCGTGGTCGTCAGCGTACAAGTAGGAAAGGCGGAATTTCAGCCCATCGCCGCGCAAATCACCGCCCTGGGAACTATCTACCCAAAACAGCAGGCAACGATTAGCTCTAAAATTTCCGCGCCGATTGCGCAAATGCCGCTGCTGAAAAACAAGGTGATTGGCGCGGGCGAACCAATCGCCACTCTGGAATCGCGCGATCTGCTGGCGCAACGCACAGAAGCCTCGGCAGCTTTACAAGAAGCTCAGAGCAATCTTCGCAGTTTGAACTCCGGCGCGATTCCGCAAGCGAATGCCCAGGCCGAAAAAGAGTTTCTGGATGCTCGCGCAAACGTCGAAAATGCGCGATCTACATTCGAACGCCGACAGACGCTTTACAATCGCGGAGGGATTGCAAAGCGCGATTTGGAAGCCGCTCAGTTGGCATTGACGACCGCGGAAAACCAATTGCAGTTGGCCGAAGCGGCGATCAAATTCCGTCAGAATGCAATCAACCCGAACGACCGCGCGCAGGCCGAGGCCAAGGTAAAACAAGCGCAAGAACGCCTGGCAAATTTAGATGCCCAACTCAGTTACGCAACCATCCGCGCCCCTTTCACAGGCGTGATCACAGATCAGTTTCAATACAAAGGCGAGTTCGCCGCCCCTGGCGCCAAGCTGGTGAACATTGCCGATCTGAGCGAAGTCATCATCAAAGCTCCCTTCCCTGACACCGTCACGGCGCAAATCAAAGTTGGCGATCTTGCGACCATCAGCCCAGCCGATCTTCCTGGAGAGGAATTAAAGGCAAGCGTGTCGCTGGTCAGCCGTTCCAGCGATCCAGTCAATCGGACGATTGAAGTGTGGTTCAACCTGGACAATCGCAAAGCCCAGTTGCGGGCCAATTCGACGGCACAAGTTTCGGTTGCAACCAATGCGACTGCGGCGGCCCTGGTCGTTCCGGCTTCCGCGTTAACGCTCGACGCAACCAACGCCAACGAAGGCACCGTGATGGTTGTTGACGACAAATCCATTGCGCATGAAACCAAAGTCACCACCGGCATCCGCACTCCGAAATTCGTGCAAATCCTTTCCGGCTTGAAAGGCGGAGAAATCGTGGTGGTTGAAGGAGCTTATGCGTTGCCGGATGGTTCAAAGGTGCAAGTCAGCCAGGAAGACAAGGACGAAAAAGAAACTGACAAGACAGAAAAAGACAAAGACGAGAAGGACGATAAAGACGAAAAGAGCGATGAGAAAGAATCGAAACCAGGAGCCAAACCGTGAACCTAGCCAGCCTGATTTCGCATCAATCGCGCGCCATCATTGTTTTGGTCCTGCTGCTGTGCGCTTCCGGTTTGTACGCCGCTTTTCAGTTGCCGAGCGCGCTGTTCCCGCAAACGGATTTCCCGCGCATTGTCATCATCGTTGATAACGGCGTTGTGCCCGCGCAGCAAATGCTGGTGGCAGTGACGCGTCCCATCGAAGAAGCGATGAATGGCATGCCGGGCATCGTCCGCATCCGATCAAAAACCCAGCGCGGCGCAACCGAAATCAGCCTCTTTTTCGACTGGCGTGTGGACATCATCCAGACGCTGCAAATCGCCCAGGCGCGATTGTCTCAGCTATCAACCACGCTGCCGCCGACAGCTTCAATTCGTCGCATTGACCGATTGACCTTCGCCATTTTCCCGGTTGCGGGGTACAGCCTGATTTCTGACACGCGCGATCCGGCCAGTTTGCGCGATCTGGCGGTATACACAATCAAACCTCGTTTAGCGCGGTTGCCGGGCGTCGCCGAAGTAAACATCGCCGGAGGGAAAACGCGCGAGTTTCACGTCACAGTTGATCCTGAACGCTTGAATGCACATGGCATTTCTCTGCAACAGGTCTCTGATTCGGTTCGCAACGCCAACATCATTTCATCGCCGGGGCTGATCGAAGAAAACCACAAACTGGAATTGACGCTGGTCAGTGGCCAAGCCAAAACGCCAGCAGAGTTGAATGACATTGTCGTGGGAACAATCAACGGAGCCCCCGTAACCGTTGCCGACATCGCAACGGTTAGCGGCGGAGTCGAACCGGAATACATCATTGTCACCGCGGACGGACATCCGGCCGTGCTGCTGAATGTTGCGCGCCAGCCTTACGCGAACAGCATCACGGTCGTGGATGAAATTCAGGCGGAGCTGGAAGCAGTTCGCTCGCAATTGCCCAAGGACGTCAAAATTGCGCCGTTTTACGATCAATCGCTGTTGGTACGCGAAGCCATGAAGTCTGTCCGCGATGCGATCCTGATGGGATTGCTGTTATCCGTAGTCATTCTCTATGCCTTTTTACGGAACTGGGGAACGACCTTTGTCGCGATTCTGGTCATTCCGGTCACGGTGCTGACGACCTTTCTGGCGATGTGGCTGGTTGGACTTTCGTTCGACCTGATGACGCTGGGCGGCGTGGCGGCGGCAATCGGTTTGGTCATTGACGACGCAATTGTCGTTGTTGAAAACATTTACACGCATCTTTCACTGGGACAAACCCGCCGCGAAGCCATCGAAAGCGCCATCCGCGAAATTACCATTCCGATCATCGGCTCGACGGTAACTCCGGTGGTTGTCTTTTTGCCGCTGACGTTGCTGACCGGCGTGACCGGCGTGTTTTTCCGTTCGCTAGCACTGACGCTTTCCGTTTCGCTGCTGACTTCATTGGCGTTGGCGCTGACCTTCACCCCTGTTCTGGCCAAACGCTTCGTAAAGCTGAAACGTCACAAACAAGAGCCTTTGCCTGAAGCTCCCACCAAACGCGAAGGCGAATTGCTGGCAGCGGAAAACGAAGAAGAACAGGAAGCCGGGCCATTTTTGCGGGCAATCATACGGCGTTACGAATGGGTGTTGGATCACGCGCTGAGCAACAAGGCCGTCGTTGTTGTTGTCATCTTCGCGGTGCTCGGTATCTCGTTTTTGATTTATCGTTCCATGGGATCTG
>CAZXHW010000617.1:0-5265 GCA_964639915.1 uncultured Heliomicrobium sp. | reverse complement strand
GGAAGTGGGAATTCAACAGCGTTCTGCCTATCAAAAGAATGTTGTGTTGCCGCCGGGCATTTACAAAATTGACCTGGTTGTCCGTGACGTAAACAGCGGCAAAACGGGGGTCATCAAACAAGGCTTCGTCGTTCCTCGTTATGAAGAAGGCAAGCTTTCGACTTCGACCTTAATTCTGGCATCCACGATTGAACCAATGTCCGGACGCTTGTCCACCGGCCAATTCGTGCTTGGTTCGCTAAAGGTGAAACCGAACGCGACCGGTGAGTTCAAGCCGGATCAATCGCTGGGCATTTACATGCAGGTTTACAATGTCGCGGTTGATCAGGCTACGCTGCGCCCCAGCGTGGAGATTGAATATCTGGTCAGCCAACGTGACAAGGAAGTGTTGCGCGTCAAAGAAGACGGCAAAAACGGCATGAGCTCCATCAATACCCAGCAGATCACGCTGGCCAGGACGTTTCCGCTCAAGCAGTTCAAGCCGGGCTTTTACGACGTTCAAGTTCTCGTAAAAGACAACGTCGCTGGCGTTACGCTGACGACTGATAAAGACACCTTCCACGTGAAGTAACAGCACATCCTATTGGGTTGCGAACTGAAACTCTGCTTTCGGTTCGCAGCCCAATAGGAAAATCACACTCAAAACCTCCTCCTTCCCGCAGACAATTCCCCCAAGAAATTCCGCCCCGCATCAGACTATCAACGAGGTTCCAATGAAAAAATTGACATTCGCGACTGCAATTATGGTGGCGGCATTTTGCCTGACTTTGGCGAGCCTTTCTGCATTTGGCCAGGCGGGCGGACAAGAAAGAAGGCTGACTTACGATGATTGGTACGGAGATGTGAAAAAGGTTCTGTCCGATCATTACACCGGCAAAACGGTGAAGCTGAAGTTGGCGATTCCTGCGACTCGGCGTGGGCTGGAAATGATTGACGGATCGTTTGCTCGTGGAATTGAAGAAGCACCTGCCAATACTCTGGCTCAGCCCGGCGACGAGGTCACAATCAAAAGCTTCAAAGTCCGCGACAATGATATTGAATTGCTGGTGAACAAAGCCGCCGATAAGCCCAAAGGCTGGTTTTTCCCGAAAAAGCCTCGTATCAGCATCCGCTTTTCGCGTGAGCTGGGGGCCAAAGACTTAACTATTGAAAACATCAACCGCTGGTTGTCGCCGACCATGGATGTAGCGGCATTAACGCCTGCGGGCACAGAAACGGGGCCGACTCAGGCTTCCATTGCGCTATCCGTCATCGCAGCGCCACCATCTGCAGAATCAGGTCCCAAAGCGTCCGCCGCCAAAATTTCGACGGAAAATCCGATGGAACTCCCAACTTCTTCTATAGTCGGCGACTTAGCCCTGGGTGATAAGAATGTCGCCGAACTGACGGTTGAATGCCAGGCCAGACGGGCGCGGATTTACATTGATGATGCTTACAGCGGATTTGCGCCTCGCACAATTAGATTGCGCGCCGGAACACACTCGATCCAAGTGATGGCTGACGGTCACACACCCTGGGAACAAAAACTCTTCATTCCAGGTGGCAAAGCCTCTATCGTAAAAGCTGAGTTACAACGATAAGCCCTGGAGCTGACAACTACGCCCCACCATCCTCACGTCTCAATTGATTTACCAGCAAATGTGCCTGCCGTGTTGGCTCAGGCTGGCGATACTTTGTCACCGACAGCAAAGTCAGATCAACCGCCGAGTTCAAATCCATCATGTGCCCAGGGGAAATGTAAACCGGCGCAACTTTCTTTTTCGTCCTTAGGGCAACTCCAACCACTTCACCTTTATCAATCAGCGGCGAACTGCTTCCGGCTTCTGGTCCGAGTTCGCCATGCCTGCCGACCAAAATACTTTTCGCGCAACCAATTGTCGGCAGATTGAGCAACAATCCAATGTGACAGGCAATTCCAAATCGTCGCGGGTGCGCAATTCCCTGCCCGTCCAGCATCAGCACATCCGGCTTGGTTTTCAACATTTCCCAACATTCCATAAACGATGGCGTTTCGCGAAAACTGAGCAAGCCCGGCACATAAGGAAACTTCGCCGTGCTGCGAATGCTTGCCGTTTCGACAATCCGCAAATCCGGCAAACTTAAAACAACAATGCCGGAGTAGATCACTTCCGAAAATTTATTGAAGGAAATGTCTGCTCCGGCAATTGTGTTGATAGTTTGCGTTAATGGCTGGATGCGAACCAGCGAGCGCCATTCTTTTTGCGCCTCGACAGCTTCTTTCGGCGTCAGGCTCCAACTGTTCAGCGGAAACTTCATGGAAAACTCAGGCAGCGATTTCAACCAGCGTCAGGTCGAAATGCAATTCTTCCCCGGCCAGAGGATGGTTGGCGTCCAGTGTCACGCTGGCTTCCGTCAGTTCAGTAATCACCAGCGGAATGCTTCCTTGCGGAGTTTGCATTTCAATTGCCATGCCCAGTTCCGGCTCAACACCGCTCAAGTTGAATTGCTGGCGGTCAATGGTTTGCACGTATTCTTCGATTCGTTCGCCATAGGCTTGATCGGCTGGAATAACGACATTTTTGGTTTCGCCGATTTGCATCCCAACCAGCGCGGCATCAAATCCGGGGATCACCTGCCCGGCTCCAACCGTGAATCCTAGCGGATCGCCACCATCGGAAGAATCAAAAACCTGACCGTCATCAAACTTGCCAGTGTAATGGACTTTTACGGCATCGCCGACTTTAACTGTGGACATTTATTTTTCCTTTTTAGAGTGATAATCCAAACTTCAGCAGAAAATTGCCAAAGCGTGGCCAGCTTCGCACAGGGTTTTGCAAAAATCCAGTAGCCTCACAGCGATGCTTGAAAATGCCGGACGGTTCATTTAGCTTCGCCTGTGTGAAGGCATTACGTTTTGAAAATGGCGAATTACGATTGGCTGAAACCGCCATTCCACACCGCGAAAATGAAGCCTTGGTCAGAGTCACGCTGGCCGGAATCTGCAACACCGACCTTGAAATTGTTCGCGGCTATGCCGGTTTCAATGGCACGCTGGGACACGAGTTTGTCGGCGTGGTCGAAGCATCGCCGGTCAAAACACAAATTGGCTGTCGCGTCGTCGGCGAAATCAACATCGGTTGTGGCCAATGCGATGTTTGCCAAACAGACGATGCTCGGCATTGCCTGACCCGAACGGCACTGGGCATTCACAATCGCGACGGAGCCTTCGCGGAATTTCTGACTTTGCCTCCGCAAAACCTGTTTGTCGTTCCGGAAAATGTCAGTGACCAGCAAGCCGTTTTCACCGAACCGCTAGCCGCCGCTTGTGAGATTCTGGATCAAGTGACGATTCGCTCAATCCATAAAGTCGCTGTGATCGGCGATGGCAAACTTGGTCAACTGATTGCTCGCGTACTGGCAACGACTGGCTGCGAACTGATTTTGATCGGGAAACATGCGGACAAATTGGAACTTGCGGCAAAAGCCGGAATCAAAGCGTTCAAGGTCGGCACGGAAATGAATGGTCGAAGCTTTGATTTTGTTGTCGAAGCCAGCGGCTCTGCTAGCGGATTGCAAACAGCGCTTGCTCTGGTCAAAGCACGCGGCACAATCATTCTGAAGTCCACTTTTCACGGCGGTGCGGTTCCGGTGGATACGACGCGAATCGTCGTGGATGAAATCAGCGTCATCGGTTCGCGCTGCGGAAGATTTGAAAATGCGCTGAAGCTGCTGGAAGCTGGCAAAGTAGATGTTGAGCCGTTGATCGCCGCTGAATTTAAGTTGAGTGACGGCATCGAAGCGCTAAAGAAAGCTTCTCAATCCGGCACTCTCAAGATTTTGCTGAAACCTGAAACCAACAACCTGTAATCTAAAAATGTACCCTGCTGGCAATCTTTTTATTCCTGCGCCTCACGGACAGCTTGAAGCGATCTACCGCCCAAAAACGAATCAGGCGGAGCGCATCGCGCTGGTGCTGCATCCGCATCCGCTTCACGGCGGCACGATGCACAACAAAGTCGTTTTTCGCGCAGCAAAAGCGCTTGGCGAATTGGGCTTTGAAACCATGCGCTTCAACTTTCGCGGCGTTGGCGCAAGCACAGGCACGCATGACGATGGAATCGGCGAACAAGATGACGCGCGCGTGGCATTGGAGTATCTGCTCGCCGATCAGCCGCATGCAAAGGAAGTGATTGTCGCCGGATTTTCCTTTGGCTCAATTGTTGGATTGAACATTGGCTGCGCTGATGCGCGCGTTCATCGTTTGATTGGCATTGGCGTTCCGGCACGATTGGGAAGACTGGAATGCTTGTACGATTGCAACAAGCCAAAATTATTCATCCACGGAACGGAAGACGTAATCGCGCCGCTGGCTCCGCTGGAAGACTTTCTGGCTCGACTGCCCGCAGACTCCAATTTGCATTTCGTGAAGATTCCAAACGCAAGTCATTTTTTTGACGATCAAGCACAAGAGCTGATGCAAACGATCAAGAATTTTGTCAGCGAATGACTGGTAAAGGCGTATGCTTTTTCGCCCATTTCAAATCGCACGAATCTTCGGGATTCCACTCTTGATTGACTATGGGTGGATTCCGATGGCGTTTTTACACGTGTGGCTGGTGGCGCAATTCTGGATGACTTCAAGCATCACACCACCCTTGCCCATGTGGCAAAACCTGCTCTTTGCGCTTGTCGTTACGGCGCTCTTTTTTGCTTCCGTTTTGGGCCATGAACTGGCCCACGCCATCATCGCTCGACTCGAAGGCATTAGAATTTATGACATCCAGCTTCACATTTTTGGCGGATGGGCACGGCTTGTCGGCGAACCCAAAACCCCAATGGCCGAATTTCGCGTCGCGATCGCTGGGCCTGCGGCGTCATTCCTGCTGGCAATCTTTTTCTGGCTGTGTCTGGTCACTGTGCGAGAGTTCAGCGGACGAACTGTGATTGCGCTCGGAATTACAGCAGGCTTTAAGTATTTAGGAGCCGCCAATTTGGCGCTGGCGATGTTTAATTTGCTGCCGGGATTGCCGCTGGATGGGGGACGCGCGCTTCGAGCTTACCTTTGGTACAAGCGCGGGGACATTCTTGCAGCCACACGAACAATGACCAGAATGGGCGTCGGCATTGCTTACATGCTGGTTTCCTACGGACTGTTCCTGATTGGTTTGGGGATGTTCCGTGGCACTTTCTGGCAGGATTTTGTCGTCGCCGTATGGCTGTTGGTAGTCGGCATTTTCCTGAAGACTGCTGCCGAAAGCGATTACCGCAATCGTCAGCGCCGCGCCGATCAGACCGCGCCAGTCC